>JAJAZG010000531.1 GCA_026785865.1 Pseudanabaena sp. CAN_BIN31 | reverse complement strand
GACGCGATGTAAGTCCGACTGCTTAGACGGCTAAGATGAAGGCAAACGCGATTGAAACGGCAAACTCCGAAGACGAATAAGACCGTCATTGTTAGTTAAGTTGGAAGCCCCAACTTCGCGAAGCAAGTTGGGGTACTTCACGCCAATGTACTAGACTAGATAAATAGTAAAGTCAACCAATTACCGCATCGACAGGGTTAATTAAGGAGCGACAGGGCGTGATTTCTTCTGGGAAAAAAATCTTTTTGGCAACCTTCTTACGGCGAGTTCAAACGACGGTCGTAAGTTTAGTAATATTGCAAAGTGTCGCCATACTTTCACCATCAGCTGCGCGGGCTGATGGTGAGGGTGCTGCGACCATTGGCTATCCCGAACTGCTTTCGAGCGTCAAAGACAATAAAGTTCAAAAAATTGATCTTGAAGGTAATGGCTTAGCGGCGGAAGCGGTCTTGAAAGATGGACGCAAAGTTAGGATTGATTTAATTGCCCGTGATGGCAACAGTGAATTGATGAAAGCTTTACGCGAAAATAACGTCGATATCGCCGTAAAAGCCCCGCAGCAGCCAAGCTTAGTTTGGCAATTGGCAAGTACATTTCTTGTACCCATACTGCTGATTTTTGTATTGTTGATGGTATTACGCCGTATCAGCAATGCTCCTGGCGGACCTGGGCAAACTCTCGGTTTCGGCAAAACAAAAGCGAGATTTTCTCCCGAAGCCAAGACAGGCATTATGTTTGATGATGTCGCTGGTATTGATACGGCAAAGGAAGAATTACAGGAAGTCGTTACATTTCTGAAACAGCCCGATCGCTTTACGGCTGTGGGCGCAAAAATTCCTAAGGGTGTTTTGCTAATTGGTCCACCTGGAACAGGTAAAACTCTATTAGCAAAAGCGATCGCAGGAGAAGCAGGGGTTCCTTTCTTCTCGCTGTCAGGATCAGAATTTGTGGAAATGTTTGTCGGTGTGGGAGCTTCCCGCGTTCGCGATTTATTCCAAAAAGCGAAAGATAATGCGCCCTGTATTATCTTTATTGATGAAATTGATGCAGTCGGTCGTCAGCGTGGCTCTGGTATCGGCGGCGGCAACGATGAGCGTGAGCAAACCCTCAACCAAATGCTCACCGAAATGGATGGGTTTCAGGGCAATTCAGGCGTGATCGTGGTAGCGGCTACTAATCGCCCTGATGTTTTAGATAGCGCTTTGCTCCGCCCAGGACGTTTTGATCGCCAAATTATGGTGGACTATCCCGACTATAAAGGTCGTCAAGCAATCCTCAAAGTCCATGCGCGTAATAAAAAACTTGAGGAAAATGTTTCGCTCGAATCAGTTGCTCGCTTGACCCCAGGGTTCGCTGGTGCAGATTTGGCGAACTTGTTGAATGAAGCAGCAATCCTCGCGGCGCGGCGTTACAAAGAAGCGATCGGTGAACTAGAAATTGCTGATGCGATCGATCGCGTTACGATCGGCTTGACCATGAAGCCAATGCTCGATAGCTCCAAAAAACGTCTGGTTGCCTATCATGAAGTTGGTCACGCCTTGGTGATGACCTTACTCAAAAATGCATCCTTGCTCGATAAAATCACGATTGTGCCGCGTTCTGGCGGTATCGGTGGTTTTGCTAAGGGTGTTCCTGATGAGGAATTTGGACTGGAATCGCGATCGCAAATTCTCGACACAATTACGATGATGCTCGGTGGTAGAGCCGCCGAAGAAGTCGTCTTTGGTGATGCCGAAATTACTACAGGTGCATCAAGCGATTTTCAGCAAGTCGCGAGATTAACGCGGATGATGGTGACTCAATTTGGGATGTCAGATCTTGGCTTAGGTGCGCTCGAGTCGGAAACTGGCGAAGTATTTTTGGGGCGTAATTTCATGCCTCAGACTGACTACTCAGTGAAATTAGGCGATCGCATTGACCGCCAAATTCGCCAGATTGCCCAAACCTGTTATGACACCGCCAAGCACTTAATCGAAGAAAATCGCGATTTATGCGATCGCCTAGTCGATATTCTTTTAGATGTCGAAACCCTAGACGGCGAAGAGTTTCGCAAGATTGTCGCAGAATACACGCAACTACCCGAAAAGAAACCTGTTTCAGTAAAGTTCTAAACAAAAAAGGGAGCGCTAAGCGCTCCCTTTTTTGTTTTTATGCGACAGCAAGCTTCTGAAGCTTGACTTCAAAGCGCTCCCAAGGTTTGGGTTCAATCACCTGCGTGGAAATATTATTGGCTGTAAATAGCGATCGTAAAGAATCGATAGTTCCCTCTGACTTCAAGATATTCAGCAAGAAGCCGCTATAAGCCAAATCACCACCCGCCGCAGTTGGCAACATCACTTGTGGTTTCAGCCACTTCGCCACCTGCACAGCACCCTGTTGACCTTTGATCACCGTACCAATTAGAGGCAACTTCAAATCAATCGTGGGCGTAATCACCACATCAATAGGCGCAAATTCTTGAATTGCCTCAGCATGATAGCCGTGGGGTTCGTAATAAATGGAAGTTCCTTCCACCAAATCTTTCAAAATATATCCATTCTCAAAGACGTTTGGCCCTGTTGGTGAACCTAGCACGGCTCTAATTTCTAATAGATCGGCAATCCTAAATACTTCACCATGAGCAAGGGCGGTAACTTGCGTATAGCCAATTTCTCTAACGATTTTGGCAGCGCTGGGTGAACCGACTACAGGAATTTGGTGATCAAGTTGCTTGAGCGTGGCGGGATGGGCATGATCTGGCAGCCCCTGTGATAATAAAATCAAATCAATATTTTCAGGAATCTCTCTTGGCGTAACTCGCTCAGATTTAAAAAACCATGCAGCATTACCAAACATCAGCGAACCAACTAGCCAAGGATCAAGCAGTATGCGTTTACCAGCAATCTCGATCAGCCATGAATTACTGTCTAGCCATGTTAAGTGCATAATTTTTAAGTTGGAAACTTCTACATAATATTGTAACGAATTATTTATATTCAAAATTATAGCGATCGCCACTTGTACTAAGACAAACCAAAACCCAAGAAGTAGATGCGGCGCGGAGCGCTGCCTTTACTTCTTGGGTTTTATCTCCTAATACACTTGACGATCGCTATAGAAAAAAGCGCTTTGCGCTATCTCCTAAATTTTGAACGTAAAAAAACCCGCAGGAGGCATTCTTGCGGGAAAAAATTATTTAGATACGTCGCTAGTGATTGAAATTGTCTTTCTTTATGCTGGTTTTAGCAGTGACCTAACTCACATAAAGATGGCGATCGCTAAATGCTTTTATGGTGATCTCGATCGCATATATCAAACCTTGACTGCCAAAACTGTTGTACTAATCGACACTTTTGCAGGTCGCGCCTAAATGTATAAATAATAAGCCTGTGTTTAAGTCAATCTCAATAGCGGGGCATGGATATAAACTTGTTAAAAATAATACCTAAAAGAAAGAGTCATTTTGTTCGTTTTTTGGCGATTTCCATCGGAGCCGCCATATTTGCAGGATTTACGCCAGCGATCGCCCATGCGATCGAGACAGGCACACTGGAATCTCTAACCAAAACCACAAGTGAACTAAGACTATCAATCGATACGAGTTGGGTACTAATCACAGGGTTTTTAGTATTTTTTATGCAATGTGGATTTGCCATGCTAGAGGCTGGGCTAGTCAGACAGACAGGAGTTGTGAATACCCTTGCCGAGAACTTCATTGATGCGGGAGTTACACTCATCGCATGGTGGGTTACAGGTTTTGCGATCGCCTTCGGCACAACCAGCAATGGCTTTTTTGGGACAGATGGATTTTTTTTGAGTAATGCTTTTACGATTAATAATGGTGCGATCGAATATGCGATGGGCGCAGGCGGCTCCACTGCACCCATCAACACCTTGACCCTGTTCTTTTTTCAGTTCGCTTTTTCCGCCACCGCCAGTACGATCACCACGGGCGCGATGGCAGAACGGACAGAATTTAAAGGAGATTTAATCTATGCCTTTATCATGGGTGCACTTATGTATCCCATCGTCGTGCATTGGGTCTGGAATGATGGTGGCTGGCTATATAAACTCAAGTTTCACGATTTTGCAGGCAGTGCGGTTGTGCATACTGTCGGCGGATGTACATCGTTAATCGGGGCATATTTATTGGGGCCACGCTCGGATCGGGTCTGGGGACAGATGCCTCCCGCTCACAACCTTGGCTATGCCACGATTGGCACGATGATTTTGTGGTTTGGCTGGTATGGCTTTAATGCGGGGTCAGCTTTAAGTTTGAGCAATACTGGACTAGTTGGCTTAGTCGTTGTCAATACAACTTTAGCGGCTTCGACTGGCGCAATCGCTGCCATGCTTTATATTTACTTTCGCTTTGGTCAATGGCACTTATTTGGCGCACTGAATGGCTCATTAGCAGGTTTAGTCGCAGTCACCGCAGGTTGTGCCTACGTCATGCCTTGGGCAGCAGCGCTGATTGGTTTGGTGGCTGGTGTACTTGTCATCGTCGTAGTAGACATTGTTGAGTGGTTTGAAATTGATGATCCTGTGGGCGCATTTGCTGTGCATGGATCTTGCGGCATGATGGGTACGATCGCAGTTGGCTTATTGGGACACCCAGCCCTCACGATGAATAAAAAAGCGGGTTTATTCTTAGGTGGTGGGTTTGACTTGCTGGGAGTGCAACTGGGTGGAGTCGCCGCGATCGCGATGTTTACGATCGCCTTCTCATTTCTGATGTTCGGCACACTCAAAGCTGTGGGGCTATTACGAGTTAATGCTGAAGCCGATCGCATTGGTATTGATGTTTATGAGCATGGTGCATCCGCTTGGCCAGATGTTTACCCGATCGACGATCTGCAATATGGTGATGACGAATACGAAAAAGAATAAAACCAAAAAATAAATGGCGGTGCTTTGCACCGCCATTTATTTTTATTCTTTTTGTGAGGTGATTTTGCTAATATTATTCGCATACGTTGTCTTAGTGAGACATTACAAAGATATTGGCGACATTCATGGCTCCTGACTTAGACTGGCAAACAGAAATATCTGAAGATCTCATACGCCTGAATCCTCAGTTATTATTAGAGCAACTGCATTACTACAAATGCTTAGTTGACAATTTGCTGGATTTATCAACGTCTTTATTCAGTGCTAATAACCTAAAAGATTCTTTGGAATTAGCCTTGACAGCTACTCGAAAAATGACAGCTAGCGATGCAGGTAGCATTTATTTAATTGATCGCTCCACACCTATACATACAGTTTGCTTTGAAGTTTCGCAAAATGACTCACAGCCCGATCGCTCTCTGGTTAATTTTGCAGTCCCACTCAACCAAGATAGTATCGTCGGTTACGTGGCGATGACTGGCGAAATGTTGAATTTATCTGATGCCCATGATTTACCCGATAGTGCCAAATATCGACATCACAAGACTTTTGATTATGATATTGAATACCACACCCGTTCTGTTTTAGCAACTCCCCTGTTTGATTCTCAACAAAGAGTAATCGGTGTTTTTCAGTTAATCAATCGGAAGGTTCAAGATATTTCCGTTACGCTCGAAAATGTCCAAGAAATCACGATCGCTTATTCAGGTTTAGATGAAAAATTATTGTGCGCGATCGCTAGCCAAATCTCTCTATACATCGAGCGATCGCAACTTTTAGGGCAAGCATTAAATTTGTAGATTCAAACATCTAAAAACCGCCCAATCATTCCCATAAGCTGCTCTAGTTCTACGGGTTTACTGAGATATTCGCTAGCACCTGCGGCGATGCAAAGCTCCTCATCGCCTTGCATAGCGCGGGCGGTTAGAGCAATGATCGGCACTTTAGCAAGATTTTTGTCAGATCGAATCAAGCGAGTAGCTTCTAGTCCATCCATCACAGGCATTTGAATATCCATAAGAATGATGTCTGGATGGTGGTCTTTTGCCATTTCAACTGCTTCTACACCATTTTTGGCTAAAATTACATCATATTCATAAGCGCTTAAATAAGTCTTAAAAGTTTGGATGTTGGCTTCATTGTCTTCTGCAAGCAGAATGAGCGGACTGATCGCATTTTTTGATTTTGCGATTGGCTTTGAGAATGGAGTAACTGGCTCAAGCGATCGCAAATTAGGCTCAGCCATTTCATAGGGTAGAGCGACAGTAAAGTAACTTCCGCTCCCTAGCACACTCTCGACTGCGACCTGACCATAATGCAGTTCGGCAATCTGTCTCACCATTACCAATCCCAATCCAGTGCCTTCATATTGACGATTTAGCCCACTATCAAGCTGTACAAACGGTTGAAATAGTCGGCGCAAATCTTTAGGAGTAATGCCAATACCTGTATCTTTTACTTGAAAAAGGATCATTGGCAAATTTTGCTCTTTAAATTGGCTCGGGACCTTAGCTTCACCTTCCCATATTTCACCACAGCCAACGGAAACTAACAGAGATACTTGTCCCTCATTAGGAGTGAATTTTACGGCATTGATGAGGAGATTAATTAAAACCTGCCGAATGCGGCGCTCATCGACAAAAATACGATTAACAATCGGGGTGATATTGCTATAAATTCCAATATTTTTTTGAAATGCTTGCTGCCTGACATAGACCAAACTTGAATCGCAGACATTCTGCACGGATACGGAGTTGAGATCAAGTTTTATCTTTCCTGATGAAATTTTTGATAGGTCAAGAATGTCATTGATCAGTTCTAGCAGATGTCGCCCACCTTTACTAATTGCGCTTAGCGCCTTCTGTTGTCGTTCATTCACCGAGCCTAATAGCTGCTTATGCAATACTTCTGACATTCCCAAAACAGCAGTGAGAGGGGTGCGGAGTTCGTGGCTCATATTCGCAAGAAATTCGTCCTTTAGCCTTGTCGCGTGGATCAATTCTTCATTAGTTCGTAACAGTTGTTCTTCGACTTGTTTGCGATCGCTAATATTAAAGTTAACACCAATCATTTTTTTCGCGTGATCACTTCCTACCATGATTCCATAAGATCGAATAAAGTGGATACTTTGATCAGGATGAACGATCCGAAACTCAGCCTCGAATGTTTTCATTTCGGCGATCGCATTCTGGAGTAGAGTTTCAGTAAGTTGACGATCATCGGGATGGAGTGTATTTTTCCATACATCGTAAAGATGAAGGCGATCAGATTGTTCTGTGATCGCATACATCTCGTACATTCGCTCATCCCAATAGATGATGTTGTCAATAATGTTCCATTCCCAACTGCCGATTGATCCAGATTTCAGCGACAAAGCGAGCCGCTCTGACAGTCTTTCGAGTTCGTTTGTACGATTTTGGAGATGCTGATGAAGTTCTTCCTTCTGTTGGATTGATTCCGCCAGTTTGGCGTTAAGGGCAATCCGATCGCGTACTAGATTGATGCTGATCGATAGAGAAATTGCCGTGACATCCCTTTTCACCAGATAGTCAGATGCCCCCAGTTTCATTGCTCGCACTGCGGTCGGCTCATCTCCCTGCCCCGTCAACACGATTACTGGCAATCGTTGATCTGTGTACTCCCCGTTAAGTGCTTCTAAAAGCTCTAATCCATCGCCATCGGGCAACTTCACATCTAACAACACAATGTCAGGGCGATGCGATCGCCATAGTTCTAAGCCATCTTCTAGAGTTTCTGCTTCGACGATCTCATAAGAATGGTCTACTTCTGATTCTAGATAACGCACATAAGTGCTGCGATCACAGACTGAATCGTCCACAATCAAAATTTTTGTAGTCGGTACTTGGACTTCGCTTAATGTAGGTGGAGATGACATAGCCTCAAACGATAAATTGTCCATAACTAGGTAAGATCGCGAATTGAAACCAATGTTCAAACAAAATTTGCACAGTCTTTTGCATTTCTAATACACCCATTGGTTTAAGCATGTAGCAATTAGCACCATATCCATAACAAGTTTGAATATCATGTTGACTACTAGAAGTTGATAAAACAATAATTGGAATCATTTGCAGATGTGAAGTTTGCTTAACCCTTTTGATGATATCACGTCCATCGGTGCCGGGAAGGTTAAGATCGAGTAAGATTGCTACTGGTAGAGGAGCATTTAAGGATTGGTAGTCTCCTTCTCGCAATAGATAGTCTAACGACTCATCGCCATCCTTAAAGCGCAAAAATTTGTAAAGCGATCGCTTCAGTATATCAAGATTTTGGGTAACTCGCGTAAAGGTATAAAAGTCTTCGTCACTATCTTCAATGATCATAATGACAGGATGAGCAAGGTCATCTAAATGTGAAGTCAATAACTTTTTCGTGTAAGATTCCATTGAATATATTGTGCTTTGTATGGGAGTTTTAATCTTTTCTCTCTTAGGGAGAAGACGAGAAGAAGTTTGCTTTGCTTTGCTTTATGTAAAATCATTTTTTTATATTTACTTATAACTAATGAAGTTTCCAAGACCCTCACCCCCTAGCCCTCAGGGAGAGGGGAACAAGATTCTGGCTCCCCCTCTCCTCTATAGAGAGGGGGCTGGGGGATGAGGCTCCTTTTTGAATTGGCAATGCAAACCAAAAGGTAGAACCTTCGCCAAAGATAGATTCAACCTTAATTTCGCCTCCGTGACGCTCAATGATCTTTTTGACAATTGTTAATCCAGCGCCAGTGCCACCTCCATATTTACTAGACGCATGTAACCGCTTAAAGATGCGGAATACTGAGTCTAAGTGCTTCTCGCGTATGCCAATGCCATTATCTCGGATGTAAAAATTCACAGTTTTGTCAGTGTGCTGACTTGACTCAATCCAGCTAACTTCCGCCCACTTTTCAGGCTGATTGTTGTACTTAAAGGCATTAGAAATCAGATTGGTAAAAATTTCTTCAATCAAAACCCGATCGCCAAATACTGTCGGTAATACTTGAGGAATGCGAATTGTGCAGTTTTTCCATTGTGGATTCATGCCAAACAATTCAGCCACATTCCGCAACAAGCAATTGAGATCAATAGAATTCATTTTTAACTCTTGTCTACCTAAGCGCGAAAACTTTAGCAAGGACTCGATTAGTGACTCCATGCGCTTTGTCAGCCTTACTAGCGTTTGCAATTTTTCAGCGCCATCGCCTTCTAGCACTTTTCCATAATCATCTAATAAAAAAGTGGCATAATTATGGATGCCGCGTAGAGGTTCCTTTAAGTCGTGAGAGGCAATGTAGGCAAAGGCATCTAGTTCACTATTAATGCTTTCTAGTTCTAAGTTCATATTGGTAAGCTCACCTGCTCGACGAAATACAATATCAATGATCGCTCGCCGCAATTTGGTTGCTCCCTCTACTTCATCGCTCACCCACGGATTAGACTTACCTTGGACAATCTCTTGCCAAGCTTCAAAGGATGTACGTGGAAAGAGCGTCAAACTCCCATCTTCTTCTACTTGCGTGAGGTAGTCAGGATTGCCTCCCCAAGTCACGGTCTGTAATAATTCAGGACGGAACCAAAGTATATATTGATTCTGAGCTTTGGAGATTGCTATCGCCAGTAGTCCACTGGCGACATTTTTATACGCTTCGGCAAGAGGATAGAGATTAGGCAAAGCATCGGTAACAAAAATACTTTGCTCAAAGCGATCTCTGAGCCAACTGAGCAGAGGTTTCAAGGCGACTTCAGTCGGGGTTTCACCAATTAAAACAATGTTATCACCATCAAAAACAGCCACACCTGAGG
>JAJAZG010000530.1 GCA_026785865.1 Pseudanabaena sp. CAN_BIN31 | reverse complement strand
TGAAGTTTATTCATCATGATCTCCTATAAATCTTGCGCTAAATCTAAAGCTGTTTGTATATCTCGATTTTGGGTACGTTTGTCTCCACCCGCTAGCAAGACAACAAATGTATCTCCTCGCTGAATGAAATAGATTCGATAACCTGCGCCGTAGTCAATACGCAGTTCCGATACGCCTTTACCAACAGGTTTTACGTCTCCAGCATTGCCCATAGAGAGACGACGGAGCCGAATGTCGATCCGCACTCTGGCTTCGCGATCGCGCAAAGAGTTAAACCATTTGGCATAGGTTTCAGTTTGGCGAATTTCAATCATATTCTGAGTGTATCCTACAGGATACAGCCGATACAAACACACCTCACTTTCTTTGTCTAAGGTAAACATGACAGAACAATCGCAAATTAACCAAACGGGCATAAAAGATACTTATGTTGGGCGCGATCTGAAAATCGGTAACTTTACACAGCAGAATATCACTCAGATTTTGCAGGAGGTGAAGCAAGCGGGGATTTTGCTGAATTTGCCGACGACTAATGTGACTTTTTTTGCGGGGCGGGAAGATGACTTAGTGCGAGTTCATGAACTTTTGACGCAAAATCAATGGGTGGCGGTTTCGGCTTATGTTAAAGGCATGGGCGGTGTGGGAAAAACGGAACTGTCGATTCAATATGCGCTGCGTCATGTGTTGACGGACTATCGCGGTGGGGTCTGTTGGTTACAGGCAAATAATGATATTGCGCTCCAGTTGCAAGATTTTGTGCGGGTGCAGCTAGATCAGAAAATGCCTGACGATCTGGACTCGGCGGAGAAGTTGGCGGCTTATTGCTGGAAATGCCTAGATTTATATCTGCATTCTGGAGCGAAGAAGGATGAGCAAGGCAAAAGGATGTTGGTGATTTTGGATGATGTGAAGGATTACGAGGCGGTGGAGCCTTTTTTGCCGCCATCGGGGAGCAATTTCTGTGTGTTGGCAACGACGCGGTTGGCGTTGGGTGGGTCGATGCAGCAATATAGTTTGGATGTGTTGGAACTGAATGCGGCTGTGAATTTGTTAAGGTCTTTTTTGGTGGAGGGGGATTGGCGCAGGGAGGAGGTGGAGATCGCGGCTTTGTGCGAGAGGTTGGGGCGATTGCCTTTGGCGGTCGAGTTAGTGGGGCGTTATTTGGCTTTGCCGAATCAGCAGGATACTTCGATCGCGGATTTGATAAATCGCTTGCAAGCGGAATGTATGAAGCAGTTGGCACGGTTGACGGATGAGGAAAAGAGGTTGCTGCCGAGTAATTTAAATGTTGTTGCCTCGTTTACTTTGAGTTGGCAGGAGTTGTCATCACAAGCGCAAAGATTGGCTTGTTTGTTGGGTTTGTTTGCTTTAGCGCCTATTCCTTGGCAATTAGTGGAAGATGCGGCTTTGTTTGAGATTTCTGGGGAATCTGTACCGCAATCGCAGGGCTTTAATCGGGATGAGTTGAAGGCTTTGCGGGGTGAGTTGCTGAACTTACATCTATTAGAACGTAGCGATCGCGGCATCTTTCAATTGCATCAATTACTGCGCGAGTATTTTCAATTTCAATTAAAACTACATCCTGAATGGTTGCATCTCAGACAACAGTTGGTTGGTGCTTTGTTGGTGATAGCTAAACGGATACCTCAAGCTCCAACATTAGAAAAGATTGCTGAGGTAACACCTGCGATTCCTCATCTAGAAATGATGAGCCGCGAAATGCTTGATGATATTCTCAATTCTAAACAGGATTTGTCTTCGATATTTGAAGGTATTGGAATATTTTATGAGGGACAGGGACTATATGTATTGGCTGAAGATCCCTATGAGAGAGGGTTGAAAGCTACCCAAGAACTATTAGGCGACTGCCATCTTTCTGTCGCCACCAGTCTCAACAATCTCGCAGAGTTATACCTTTTGCAAGGGAGATATGCAGAAGCGGAACCTCTCTTCAAACAAGCATTAGCTCTGAGGCAAGAGCTGTTAGGCGATCACCATTTCAATGTCGCCACCAGTCTCAACAACCTTGCAGAGTTATACCGTTCGCAAAGGAGATATGTAGAAGCGGAACCTCTCTACAAACGAGCATTGGCGATGAAGCAAGAACTGTTAGGTGATCGTCATCCCGAGGTCGCCACCAGTCTCAACAACCTTGCATTGCTGTACAAATCACAAGGGAGATATAAAGAAGCGGAACCTCTCAGGTTGCAATGCCTAGAAATTGAGATGAAAACTCTAGGAGAAAAACATCCACAATTTGCTTTGAGCCTCAATAACCTCGCAGCGTTGTACTATTCGCAGGCAAGATATGAAGAAGCAGAATCTCTCTACAAACGAGCATTGACATTGATGCAAGAACGGTTAGATCGCCATCCCGATGTCGCCACTAGTCTCTACAACCTCGCAGTGCTATACAAATCGCAAGGGAGATATAAAGAAGCGGAACCTCTTTATATTCGAGCACTGACGCTATTTCAAGAACTGTTAGGCGATCAACATCCCCATACCATTGCCACACGCAACAACCTCACCGATCTCCATCGCCTGCAAGGGAAATAAAGCGATCGCAAAAAGAAACCTGTAAATGCAGAGATCCCCGACTTTTTGGGTGATGGAAACAGATAATCTTTGCATTTAAAGAAAAAGTCGGGGATCTCAACTTCTCTCCCGTCCATCTACGCGAAAGGCTTCCCGCAACTTTCTCGCCCATAGCGATCGCAATATCCGCATGGATCGAATTTTAAGCGATCGGCATGGCGAAATATCGATAAACGATTAGCGATCGCATTTAGCTGTTAGGCGATTGAACATGAGTTCAATTCAACTGTAGAAAAGGGACATGGACGGATTGAAACTTGTCCTTATTGGGCGATGGGTAACACTGAATATCTAACAGGTACCGAGAAAGTGGGCAAATTTAAAGAGTATCGGTATGGTTGAGTCTCAACGTAAAATCAATGGTTCTATCTCTACAGAACAGCGATACTACATTCTCAGTTTTGAGCCTGATGTCCAGCGATTTGCTGAGGGTGTTAGAAATCATTGGAGTATTGAGAATCAGTTACATTGGGTAATTGATGTTGGCTTCTCTGAAGATGCTTCTCAAGCTTGTCAAGGCTATGCTATCAAGCGCGGAGCGCCGCAAAGCTAATTCTTGGTTTTTAATGTCTATTTTTATACTGGAAAGTAAGTATCAAATAACTGTGTAACTATGTTTGATCGACTTGGTCGATATGCTAGGAAATAAGTCGTAAGAACTTCTTTTTCCCGACTTGCAAGACTTTGCCTGATAGTTCGTCAATGCTGGCAAAAGTCCGATCGCCTAATTTTTCGCCATCAAGTTTGACTGCACCATTTTTGATTTGGCTTTGGGCTTCGCTGTTACTTTTACAGAGTCCAGAAGCTTTAACTAAATAATGTAATGGGGCAGGGAAATTAATTTGAGAGAGTTCAAATTCAGGAATATCACCGAGATCGGTCGTGTTACCTGCGAGAACGATTTGCTCAGCATCATGTTGCGCTTGCAATGCGACTTCAGGGCTATGGTATTGACTAACGATCGCCAGAGCAAGTTGTTTTTGCTTGGCGCGAGGATTTTCGGGCAAAGTTGCCAGATCGATGTCTGTGAGTAGCTCGAAATATTTATCAACAAGGGTGTCGGGGACTTTTTCGAGTTTGGAATACATCGACAAAGGCTCGTCTGTGAGTCCGACATAGTTGCCCAACGATTTAGACATTTTTTGTACGCCATCTAAACCCACTAGCAATGGTAGTAACAAGCCAAATTGTATAGGCCCATCATAACCTCGCATGAGCTTTGGTTTGAACTTATCCAAACCTTCATTAAGTTTTTCTAATGTCATATCGACACTAAAACCAGGCAAAATAGAGGAAGGAGGTCTTGCATTAAATTGTAAATCTCTGCCTTTCCCAATATTAAATTTTTGATCTGTTCCCCCTAACTCAACATCAGCTTTGATAGCAACTGAGTCATATCCCTGAATCAAAGGATAAACAAATTCATGAAGATACACAGGAATACCTTTCTCGTAACGGCTGCCAAACTGCTCCTTTTCTAGCATTTGTCCCACAGTTACATAAGACAACAAACCTATTACATCTTGAAGTGTAGTACTAGATAACCATTCGCTGTTAAAGTGCACCTCCAATTGTCCTTCGGTACTAAAATCAAGGATTTTCTTTGCTTGTTCAAGGTAAGTTGCGGCATTATAGGAAATATCATCAGGACTCAGTCTTGGTCTGGCTTCGGAGCGACCTGTCGGATCGCCGATTTGAGCGGTGAAGTCACCGATGATTAAGACGGCTTTGTGTCCTGCATCTTGAAACTGGCGCAGTTTTCGTAAGGCAACCGTATGCCCAAGGTGCAAATCGGGACGGGTGGGATCGATGCCAAGTTTAATCCGCAGGGGGCGATCGCTTTTTTGGATGCGATCGCCTAAATTATCAGCATCGGTACTGGGAAATATTTCGACAACGCCGCGTTCTAACAGGATCGATAAATTTGTTGGGTCTTGACTTTGGGGCATTCTAAAAAATCTTAAAAGATTTTAATAATCATAATTTTTAGATAAGGGGCGCAATGCGCCCCTTATATTTCAGATAAAAAGCATCGCTTGCGATGCTTTTTAATGTTTATGCCTTAACGACTTCACGGCTAACTTGCTTCAGTTCGCCCTTGGCATACTTAGGCACGAAATCATAAATACTAACTTGCTTGATCTTGCTAGCTTGACCAGCAGCGTCAAACTGAGTATAGCGATCGGCACATACCTTTTGCATGTACTTGATCGAAGGCTTCAAGAAGTGGCGAGGATCGAATTCTTTAGGATTCTTAAACAAAGCTTCACGAACCGCAGCCGTGATCGCAAGACGACAGTCGGTGTCGATGTTAACTTTACGCACACCGCACTTGATGCCCTTTTGAATTTCTTCAACAGGTACACCGTAGGTTTCAGGAATTGCACCACCAAACTCGTTGATCAGCGCCAGCAAATCTTCAGGAACTGAAGAAGAACCATGCATGACAAGGTGAGTATTCGGTAAGCGGTTGTGAATTTCTTCAATACGGCTGATCGCCAAAATTTCGCCAGTAGGCTTGCGAGTGAACTTATAAGCACCGTGGCTAGTGCCGATCGCTACAGCAAGAGCATCAACTTGAGTGCGCTCAACAAAGTCGGCAGCTTCATCAGGATCGGTCAAAAGTTGGGAATGATCTAAAGCGCCGTCAAAACCGTGACCATCTTCAGCTTCACCTTTACCAGTTTCGAGGGAGCCTAAGCAACCAAGTTCGCCTTCGACGCTTGCGCCGAATGCATGAGCGACTTTGACAACTTCAGAAGTAACATCTACGTTGTACTCATAGCTAGCAGGAGTTTTAGCGTCAGCTTCCAAGGAGCCATCCATCATCACACTGGTGAAGCCATTTTGGATTGCGGAATAGCAAGTTGAAGGGGCATTACCGTGATCTTGGTGCATCACGATCGGTAGATGAGGATAGGTTTCGGTAGCAGCCAAGATTAAGTGGCGTAGAAAATTTTCGCCTGCATAGTTGCGTGCGCCACGAGAAGCTTGCAAAATTACAGGGCTATTGGTTTCATTAGCCGCCTGCATGATCGACTGGATCTGCTCCATGTTGTTGACGTTAAATGCAGGGATGCCATATCCATTCTCTGCCGCATGATCGAGCAGCAGACGCATTGGTACTAAAGCCATATTAAAAATCTCTCCTAGACTAGATCGAGCTTGTGCGATTGTGAATAATCTTAAATCATTTTGAAGACCAAAATCCAGCTAAAAAAAGGAGCGCAATGCGTCCTTTTTTTAGCTGGATTTTCGATTAGATATTTTTTTCGCTGAGTTCACGACTCATGTAGTCAAAAGGTGATGCTAACCAGTCAGCCTCTGTACCGACTAGGTTCATGACCGCTTGTTTCATGATTTGGATACCTTGCACCGTTGGTCCAATTGGCACGCCGAGCGAGTTATAAGTTTCACGCAAACCTTGCAATACTCTCTCGTTGAGGACATCATTGTTGCCAGCAACCAAAGCATAGGAGGCATAGCGCAAATAATAGTCCATGTCGCGCAAGCAAGCTGCAAAACGGCGGGTTGTGTAAGCGTTACCACCTGGACGGATCAAGTCTGGGACTTCTTCAAATAACTGAGAGCCAGCCTTACGCACAATCGATGCGGCATTAGCGGTGATCGCTGAAGAAGCGGCTAAGCGAGCGTTGCCTGTTGCAAAATAGGATTTAAGGGTATCGAGTGCATCGCGATCAAAATATTTACCAGTTGCATCATAAGCACCGATTAGGCTGGCAATTGCATCCTGCATATTATTTTCTCCGTTAATTTGTATTTTATAAATGTATTGGTAAGGTGTTTGTAAAGTCTGTAAACTATATATAACTTAAATTTGCTAACTTATGCCTTGATATAGTTAGCGTAATTATTTTACTGTGCTTTCAGCGCCTACTCCCTTTACAGTAGAAAAATAGATATTAAAACCCAAGAATTAGGTCGCTGCAATGTAAGCTTAGATACTATGCTTATTGTCTAAGCTTGAAAAAAGCTCAAATACTAAAAATTAAATATTTGGGTTTAGTTGAAACCCTTGTAAGCAATTTATTAAAGCAATGTCTGGAATTGAAGCTGGTGTAGGGCTAGATTTATGAAGTGGGTTACTAGTCTTTCGACAAAAATATCTTTGGAAGCGGCGGTGCAAGACTTGTCACAGCAGGTGTTTGGCTTGCTTGGCGATCGCTCGCTTGATTTAGGTTTTTTGTTTGTCTCCACCGCTTTTGCTAGCGACTATCCACGTTTGTTGCCTTTGCTTGCCGAGAAATTGCCAATCCGAAAATTAATTGGTTGCTCTGGTGGGGGGATTGTCGGCAATGGTCAAGAATTTGAAGATAAACCCGCGATCGCCTTATTAATCGGTCACTTACCCAATGCCGAAGTAAAAATATTTCACCTTGATGATAATCAGCTACCAGATCTTGATAGCTCTCCCGATCGCTGGCAAAGACTAACAGATGTCGATCCATCGGTTGCGCCTAATTTTGTATTGGTTGGCGATCCATTTTCATTTCCGATTAATGACTTAATCCAAGGGCTAGATTATGCGTATCCCGATGCTGTCAAAGTCGGCGGATTGGCGAGCAGTGGCGGCATGGGTGCAAATGCACTGTTTTGCTTCCACGAAGCAGGTAACTATAAACTTTATCGCACAGGGCTACTAGGTGTAGCGCTGTGGGGTGATGTCACCATTGATCCTGTGGTCGCGCAGGGTTGCCGACCGATTGGCAAAATATTTCAGGTTTCTGAATGTGAACGTAATTTGATTTTGGGCTTAGAAGGCAAAGCTCCACTTGGTTTATTACAAGATACTGTGGGCGAATTGAGTCAAAGCGATCGCGAACTAGCCCAACATTCACTATTTATTGGGGTGGTGATGAATGAGTTTAAGGCAAATCCATCACAGGGCGACTTCTTGATTCGGAATATTTTGGGTGTAGATCCCCGATCTGGGGCGATCGCTGTCGGCGATAGAATCCGTCCTGGTCAGAGAATTCAACTACATTTACGCGATGGTAAGGCCTCATCCGAAGATTTAGAAGAAGCTTTGATCAATTACACCAATCAGTTGAGTTTAGAGGCTCCCAATGTATCGCCTACGGCAGCCTTAATGTTTTCTTGTATGGGACGCGGCGAGAGGCTATATGGCAAGCCAAACTTTGACTCTGAGATTTTGCAAAAGCATCTTGGCTTAATTCCACTTGGTGGCTTTTTCTGCTCAGGTGAAATTGGCCCTGTTGCTGGTACGACATTTTTACATGGTTATACTTCGGTATTTGGAATTGTTAGAGCAAAAAATTAAATAGGAATTAATTAAATGTTCGATTTGCATTGTTTTGGTGACTTATTAGGTGACTTTTCGCGATCGCACTGTATCGGAATCTGTGCGTTCCTCGTCCCCGCTAACTTGATTGCCACTTCACAAACAATATTATTTACGATCTTGAAGCGATCGCCGATCCAGATTTTCACAATGACTGCCAGTGCAAGCATTTACGCATTGCTCATGATTTTGCATGTGATTAGCTGGTTTATCGTGGGTGTGGTCATGGCTCCCACATTTATCTTGATGTTTTTGGGGATGACTTGCCTAGCGATTAATGTTATAGCTGTTTGGCTAAAAATTAATCGCATTGAGATTGATTATTTGGGCTTTTTACGAAAATTTGTATCCAAGTCGGCATTCTCCTCTTAAGAAAAAGGCGGCGCTTAGCGCCGCCTTTTTTCTTAATTAATAACTGCAACTTGCTTGTCAAAGGCAAATTGTTTGAGAATGCGATCGCAGATTTGACCACTCGATAGACCGAGAGCATTGAATGATTGCTCTGGTGAAGCATGTTCGACCAGAATATCAGGAACGCCAATCCGATAGACAGCAACCGTGACATTCTCATCGCTCAAAGCTTCGAGAACCGTGCTACCAAAGCCGCCCATTAAGCAGCCTTCTTCTAAGGTGACTACTTTGCCGATTTTTTTGGCAAGGGGGACGATTAGCTCTGTATCTAATGGTTTCGCAAATCGGGCATTAACCACAGTGGCGCTGATGCCATGCTCATTTAGCAGTTCCGCAACTTGCAATGAAGGATAGACCATCGAGCCATAAGCCAATAGCAACACATCCTTACCTTCGCGTAAGACTTCCGCTTTGCCGATTGGTAATGATTCCCAATCTTCATCTTGCATCGGTACGCCGATACCATTGCCGCGAGGATAACGCATGGCGATCGGGCCATTATGGGTAACCCCAGTGACGATCATGTTCTGCATTTCGGCTTCGTCTTTAGGAGCCATCAACACAATATTGGGAATACAACGTAGGTAGGCGATGTCATACATCCCTTGGTGGGTGGGGCCATCAGCACCAACAATACCCGCACGATCTAAACATAGGAAAACAGGCAAGTTCTGGATACAAATATCATGAACAATCTGGTCAAAACCGCGTTGTAGAAAAGTGGAATAAATCGCCGCAACGGGACGCATACCTTCGCAAGCCATACCTGCGGCAACGGTGAGTGCATGTTGTTCAGCAATGCCGACATCGACAAATTGATTGGGCAATGCGGATTGAAACTTGTCTAAACCAGTCCCAGTAGACATTGCTGCGGTGATTGTCACGATGCGTTTGTCATGTTCGGCAAGCTTAATCAGCGTATCGGCAAATACTTTGGAATAGCTAGGAGGCTTGATTTTGGTCGAAGTCGAGGCTTTGGCTTTGCCAGTGGTGAGGTCAAAAGAATTTTGGGCATGGTAGCCAACGCGATCGGCTTCGGCATAGCTATAGCCTTTACCTTTAGTCGTTGCAACATGAACCATGACGGGGCCAGTCAGGGTGTGCGCCATTTTAAAGGTGTCGATCAATTCCTTGAGATTGTGACCATCGACGGGTCCAATGTAAGTAAAGCCCAGTTCTTCAAATACGGCTCCCAGCTTGTTTTGCACCATTGTCAAAATTTTGACATTATCCTTGATCCGCTCGATTTCAGGGCTAATTTGTTCGCCCACAAAGGGAATATTCCGAATCTGCTCCTCCAGATTACTGGTGATAAATTTCATTGGTGGGCTGAGACGCAGCTTGTTTAGATAACGTGGAATTGCGCCAACATTTGCCGAAATTGACATTTCATTGTCATTAAGGACAACTAATAAATTAGTTTTGGGAAGATGTCCAGCGTGGTTAATTGCTTCGAGTGCCATACCGCCTGTTAATGCGCCATCACCAATGATCGCCACAGTTTTAAATTTTTCGCCTTGCAAATCGCGGGCGATCGCCATGCCGAGCGCTGCCGAAATACTGGTGGATGCGTGTCCTGCCCCAAAATGGTCAAATTCACTTTCGCGACGGTTGAGATATCCTGCGATGCCATCTTTTTGGCGCAGGGTGTGAAAACGGTTGTAACGTCCAGTAATCAGCTTGTGTGGATATGCTTGATGCCCCACGTCCCAAACCACTTTATCTCGATTTAAATCTAGAGTTTGATATAAACCTAGGGTTAGCTCAACCACACCTAGACCAGGTCCAAGATGTCCCCCTGTAGCAGCGATCGTTTCTAGGTGCTTTTGACGAATTTCACGAGCTATAGACTCCAATTGGGCGATCGTGAGACCATGTAACTGATTGGGATGCGTAACTTCACTCAAGCGCATATTGGCTTATTTCCATTAAGATGACTGCTTTTATCTTAACTGAGCGCATCCCACAAAGGTTTATCGCGATCGCAGTTCTTATCAAGACACCCAAATTCTTTAAACCGTCGGGTGTCTTAAATGCCTATTGAGATAAAACAATTTGACAATTTGACTTTACCTAACGAACACTCAGTGTGAATTGGACTGATGGTGCATTAGAGATTACAGTTCCAGATGGCTCTATAAAGCTACGATCATAGGAAATTGCTTTGTCACCTACTGTAACAATAATTGGATAAGGAGCAACCTGAGATTTTAGTTGGACATAGGTTCCTTCGGAGTTACATCTTGGGGATATCCACATTCGCCAAACTTTTATAGACTTTTCACTACAACTAATAATTATGTTCTTTGATGGTAAGCCTGAAAGTTGTCTGACCTTTATTGGGATGCGCTCAAATGTTGGCGGTATTTCAGGGATAGGTAATCCAAAAGATACAACTCTTCTGTCTGAAAAAGAGATAGGAAGACTTTTATTTGATTTTGGTGGTATTAAGTCTGTGACAACTATATTTTCTCCACTGTCATATTGGTTATAGAGTACTTCGTACCATCTATTAGAGACTACCAAGAAATAATAGATCCCATAGCTTAGGTTGATTTGCCGCAAATCTCAACAAACCATTTTTGAAGATCGGGTAGACGCTTAAGCTGTTTTTCAATTTCTGCCATGGCTGCAATAGTGAGCTTAACACC
>JAJAZG010000529.1 GCA_026785865.1 Pseudanabaena sp. CAN_BIN31 | reverse complement strand
GCCATATTTGGGTTTTATTTGATTTGCGCCCCTAACTTAATAATTCATTGACTGTAATGCTAAAGCCATCAAGGACTAAAGAAGCGATCGCTTCATCAGCGACATAAATTTTGCGAGAGTTTTGGGTTAGCACCACAATCAAACGATCTTCACTAAAAATCAACCAAACTTCTTGGCACTGCGATCGCAGATATTCACTTGCCTTTGCAAATACATCATTGGCAACATCGGTCGGCGAAATAATTTCAGCAATTAGAGGAAAGCTCTGGGGCAAGGTAGACAGATCGCCATATTGGGCAAGCAAATCAGGTGTGAGATATGCAACATCAGGTCTACGACCTTGCTCTAAGGTGCGGCAAGGTACTTCTGTATATACCTCGCCACCAGTGCCAGAAGTTTCAATATGATTACCCCAAAGTCTTACAACTCTGCCTTGTAACCGACCATGTTGTAACGTCATACCCGTTTTCTCGGTTAAATTCCCATTTACCCATTCGCTACCATCTGACGGTGGATTGTTTACCCATTCGTCAAGAGAAATTTTGGGAACAGCTATTTCTTCGACTTTTTCCGCGATCGCAGTGCTAACCATAAGTTCTAACAGGTTAATTTAATCTAACTATACCAACGAATAAAGCGTGGGCTAAGCCCACGCTTTATTCGTTAAACAAAATTTATTTTTTGCTTGTCAAGATTACACACTGTGCTATCATTAGATTCGCGAGTTAAGGGCTTGTAGCTCAGTGGACTAGAGCACGTGGCTACGGACCACGGTGTCGGGGGTTCGAATCCCTCCTGGCCCGTCTAGATCATAAAAAAAGCAGTGCTAAGCACTGCTTTTTTTATTTAGTCTTGAATTTACCAGCGATCGCCCGATCAACATCATCAGCACTCACAATCCAATAACTAAAGCGAAACTCGTTTGCATCGCTGGATCTTCCTTTCAGGCTAGAGGATTGAATTTGCTCAGGTTTTAAAGTCATGCTAAAAGTGGCGATCGCCATCATCTCGTCAAAGCTGAGATTGGAATCTACATGCTTTTCCATGATATTGATTAGACTAGACAAACGCAGAACCATGGCAGGATTAGCAATTTTCGCCTTGATCGCTTTCAAAACAATTTGCTGCCGCTTGGTTCGCCCAATATCGCCCTCTTCATCATAACGAAATCTCGCAAATCCCTCAGCTTGTTCGCCATTGAGGGTTTGTACTCCTGCATAAAGATCGATATTCAGCTTTTGAGTTTTGTCAACATATTTCATCCGTTTTGGCACATTTACTTCGACACCACCGATCGCATCAACTAGCGCCGCTAGTCCTGACGTATCTAGGCGCACATAGCGATCAATTTCCACTCCGTTGAGTTTTTCAGAGACAACTTCTTGGGCTAGGGCTGAACCACCATAGACATTAGCGGCATTAATTTTGGTCACGCCATAACTAGGGATCGGTACTTGGGTGTCGCGAGGAATTGAGAGAATATCCACCGTGCGATCGCTTGGTTCGAGGCGAATCAGCAACATACTGTCGCTACGACCATTAAAGGACTCAGGCGAACCGATGGGCGCTTCAAGTACCCGATCTACTCCCATCACCAGAATTTGATAGGGACGGTCTAACTTGCGCCCTAAGCCTTCGATTAAGACCTCTTCAGGCTTGCGCCCCGTCAGCAACCCATTCCAGTCCAAAGCGTTGATGGGGACTACCCGACCTAAAAAAGCGCCCGCACCGACAGAGACGAGCAGGGACAAAATAAAACTGATTTTGGCAAAGGGAATGCTTTTGAGTTTAGTGATATGGGTGTGTGTAGCCTCAACTTGCATTGGTTCTGAAGAGTTAATGGGCAAATTAGCGCGATTATTGGCGCGATTGATACTGTCGGCTGACCGAACTTTGGATGCGGTAATCGGTCTATTGCTCACACAGCACTCCATAATCCTATAATGCACTCAAATAACATATACCGCAAATCAACAACTCTATGCAAGCTGTAATTATTGCTGGTGGAAAAGGAACGCGCCTCAGACCATTGACCTATGGCTGTCCTAAGCCGATGCTGCCTCTAGTTGATCGCCCATTTTTGGAATGGATGATTAATCGTTGTCGTGAAGCAAATGTATGCGACATTTTGCTAAATGTGCAGTATCAAGCGCGACAAGTAATCGATTATTTTGGAGACGGCGATCGCTTTGGCGTGAAAATCCGTTATGTCGAGGAGTCAACGCCACTGGATACCGCAGGGGCGCTTAAGCTTGCCGCGCCATATTTCACAGGTGAGTCGTTGATTGTGTTCAATGCTGATATTCTCACCAATTTAGACTTGACCGCGTTAATAAAGTTTCATCAGGATACTCAAGCCGACGCGACTTTGACCTTGACCAAAGTTGCGGATATTACTCCTTTTGGCTTAGTGGAAATTAATGAGCAAAATCAAGTCCAGTCTTTTCGCGAAAAACCAAATGCAGAACAAGCGGTAGAATTTATTGCTCAAGGTATCGATACGATTAATGCAGGAACCTATGTCTTAGAACCAAAGATTTTTGATATCTATCCCACAGGTGAGCCTTTGAGCTTTGAACGAAAAGTTTTCCCCAATATTTTAGAGCAAGGACTGAAGATGATGGGCTTTGTGTGGGAAGGTTATTGGATGGATATGGGAACGCCTGAGAAGTATTACCAAGCACAGATTGATGTTCTAGAAGGTCAAGTTCCCTTTGATTTTGGCGATCGCGCTGAAGAGAAAAGCAAAGGAATTTGGATTGCCAAAACTGCGAATGTTGCGGAGGGAGCCGTATTAAAATCTCCTTGCTATGTTGGGGAGTATGCCTCAATTGGCAAAAATGCTCATATTCCATCCCAAACTTTAATCGGCGCAAATTCGCTGGTTAATCAGGCGATCGCATCAGGCATGTATTCCGCAGGGACGATGCTAGTTTAAAGAGTTTTTTCAGATTTGATTGTATGTAAATCTTGACAAAGAAGCCTATTTCTCGACCGAAACTTAACTACACCTTTAACAGTTCTTAACCTTGAGTCGGCGGATGCAGTTTACTATCAGAACTGTTTAGTTTAAATGCTCATTACAAACTGAACAGTTATCTACTCTAGAAACCTTGTCAACCGTAACAGATACAATCGCAGTAAGTTTTTTATGATGTCCAAGAAGAATATCAATCGTGGTGTTGTAACTTTTGTAGCAGGTGTTACCCTTGCTGCAACATTAGCATCCTGTGGCGGTGGCAGCACGCCCACAACCCCTACAACTGGTGCAACTAGCCCCGCAGCGACAACAGCGATGAAAGATCCTGCAAACACACCTTCTAACCTAACGGGAAATATCACTATTGACGGTTCTAGCACCGTTGCTCCGATCAGCAAAGCTGTTGCTGAAGACTTCGCTAAGGCTAATCCTGCCGTAAAAGTTCCTGTCGGTACAAGCGGTACTGGCGGTGGATTTAAGAAATTCTGCGCTGGAGATACCGATATCGCTAATGCTTCACGCCCTATCAAAGCAAAGGAAGCTGAAGATTGCAAAAAGAATGGGGTCGAATTTGTTGAACTTCCTGTAGCCGTTGATGGCTTGACCGTAGTTGTTAACAAAGAAAATACTTGGGCTAAATGCCTCACCGTTCCTGAACTGAAGACGATTTGGGGTCCAGATGCTGAAGGTAAGATCACAAATTGGAACCAAGTTCGCCCTGATTTTCCTAACGAGCCTTTAGCTTTATTTGCTCCTGGTGCTGACTCTGGCACATTTGACTACTTCACCGAAGCCGTCAATGGCAAATCAAAAGTAATCCGTAAGGACTTCCAACCTAGCGAAGATGACAACATCATCGTTAAAGGAGTTCAAGGTGGTAAGGGTGGACTTGGCTTCTTTGGTGTAGCTTATTTTGAAGAAAATGCTAAGAAACTGACTGCTCTTGAAGTTGATGGCGGTAAGGGTTGTGTCGCTCCAACTGCTGAAAATATCAACACTGGCAAATATGCTCCTTTGTCTCGTCCTCTATTCATCTACGTCAGTAAGAAAGCGCTTGCTCGTCCTGAAGTAAAGGCTTTTGTTGATTTCTACTACAAAGACATTAAGGTTGTTAAAGAAGTTGGTTATGTACCTCTTCCTAGCGATGCTGTTCCGAAGATCATGGATCGTCTTGCCAAAGGTACAGTAGGTTCAACCTTTATGGATGCTCCTGCTGGTGTTTCCGTTGCCGAACTCATGGCAAAAGACTTGAAATAGTTTTGAGTTAGTTTTGAGCAAAGCCCTCCTTGGTTTAGGAGGGCTTTGCCATTTGGTACAATAGGAACCCTTATGACAAGTCCCGTAACTCCACCCCCCGTCGAAGATTTCGACCTTTATCAACGCCGCGATCGCAACATCAAAGAAAGTGCGATCGGCTATGCTTTATTGTTTTGCGCTTGCATTTCCGTACTGACTACAGTGGCGATCGTTTATGTGCTTGCCTCAGAAACTGTGAGTTTTTTTGGTAAAGCTAACATTGGCGAGTTTCTATTTGGAAAAACCTTAGCAAACGGTAGCTATAGCTGTAGCTGGACTCCCCAATTTGCGGAGAAAAGTTTTTGCGTTTGGCCAACAGTTAACGGCACTTTGATGGTGGCGCTCATTGCGATGATTGTGGCGACACCTTTAGGTATAGCAACAGCCATCTATTTATCAGAGTACGCATCACCAAGATTGGGTAAATTTTTACGTCCAGTCATTGAGTTGCTTGCGGGTGTACCAACAGTTGTATATGGATACTTCGCGCTGACAGTTATTACCCCGATTCTGGCTAAGCTCGTCCCTGGACTACAAGGTTTTAATGCTCTTAGTGCGGGTTTGGTCATGGGCGTGATGATTATCCCGACGATCGCTTCAATTAGTACTGACGCAATGATTGCAGTACCATTATCTTTGCGCGAAGCAGCCTATGGACTTGGCTCAACCAAGAAAGAAGTTGCCACTAGTGTTGTGCTTCCAGCCGCATTGTCTGGTATTTGTGCCGCGATCATTTTGGGTATATCTCGTGCAGTCGGTGAGACGATGATTGTGGCGATCGCCGCAGGTCAACGTCCAATCCTGACCCTTGACCCTCGACAAACCGTTGGCACGATGACCGCTTATATTGCTCAAGTCGCCAAGGGGGACTCACGAGTTGGCAGCGTTGAATACGAAGCCCTATTTGCGGTGGGAATGACTTTGTTTTTGATCACACTCTTTCTAAATATCATCAGCAAGCAAATTAGTAAGCGTTTCCAAGAAACCTATGAGTAACGGGATCGACATATTAGATACGATCGACGGACAATCTAGCGAGTCAAAATTCGAGCCGAAGCTTGAGTCAAGACAGCTATGGGGCAAAATATTTGCAGCTTTTTGCATATTTGCCACGTCCATTGGATTGATTGTTCTCGCATTTTTAATTTACAGCGTAGTTAGGGATGGATCTAGCCGACTTAATTGGGATTTGTTTAACCTATATCCATCTCGCCGCCCTTTAGAGTCTGGATATAAGGCTGCGATTCTTGGGTCTGTGGCGATGCTTACCTATGTGATAGCGTTAGTAGTCCCACTAGGCGTATGCTCAGCAATTTATTTGGAAGAATATGCCAAGAAAAATTGGCTTTCCGAGATAATTGAGCTAAACATCTACAACTTAGCTGGCATTCCTTCAATTATTTACGGGCTACTAGGTTTGGGGCTATTTGTCCGTGGTATGTATAGTGGTCGTGCTGTATTGGTTACAGGTATTTTAACGATTACCTTGTTGATTTTACCGCCAGTAATTGTTATTTCTAGAGAAGCAATCCGCGCCGTTCCGCAATCGATCCGTCAAGCTTCCTACGGTGTCGGCGCGACTAAGTGGCAGACAATCCGCCATCACGTTCTACCTGCGGCATTACCAGGCATTTTGACTGCGGTAATTATCTCCACTTCTAGAGGAATTGGCGAAACCGCGCCAATCGTGGTTCTTGGCGCTGGTACAGTTTTATTCGACCCCAAAGCTTCACCAGTTAATTTTGGCGCTTTGTTCAGTGGTAGACTAGGAGATGTATTTACCGATACATTATGGTCAAACGATAACTTCTTCTCGGTTCTCCCATACCAAATCTATGAGTGGGTTGGCGATCCGAAAGCAGAATTTCAGACATTAGCTTCTGCTGGTATTGTTGTGCTTTTACTTTTAGTTTTGGGAATGAACCTAGTTGCCATCTTTTTACGAAATCGGGCAAGGTAATTCAGGTTATTTCAAGCAGGATAAATTTACCGAATTTGGGATTTTACAATGAACTTAGGCAATAACAACTCTTCAGGAAATCAAGCGATTTTGAAGGTTGAAGACGTTAATGTATTTTATAGCTCGAACTCACCCGCAGTATCTGGTGTTAACTTAGAAATTTTTAAGAATCAAATCACCGCTTTTATCGGACCTTCAGGTTGCGGTAAGAGTACAATTTTGCGTTGTTTTAATCGTCTTAATGATTTGATTGAAGGTGCAAGAGTCAGAGGCTCTATCACCTTTAATGGTCACAATCTTTACGATCCGAAGATCGATCCCGTAGCGGTTCGCCGTCATATTGGTATGGTGTTCCAGCGTCCCAACCCTTTCCCGAAATCGATTTATGAAAATATTGCCTTTGGTCCAAGAATCAATGGATTTAAAGGCTCTAAAACCGACATGGGTGAGTTGGTCGAAAAGTCTTTGCGATCGGCGGCGATTTGGGATGAGGTTAAGGACAAGTTGCAAGAAAGTGGTTTAGCCCTTTCTGGTGGTCAGCAACAACGTTTATGTATCGCTAGGGCGATCGCTGTTGAGCCGCAGGTGATCTTGATGGATGAACCTTGTTCAGCACTCGATCCAATTTCGACTCTGCGTATTGAAGAACTTATGCAAGAGCTGAAGCAAAAATTTACGCTGGTAATTGTGACTCACAATATGCAACAAGCTTCGCGATCGGCTGATATGACCGCGTTTTTTAATACTGAACTTACGGAAAATGGTAAGCGCACAGGGAAGTTAGTGGAGATCGATCGCACGTCGGTAATTTTTAGTAGCCCTAAACAAACTGCAACCGAAGAGTACATTAGCGGTAGATTTGGTTAAACCCAAGTTAAAAACCAAAAAGAAAATGCAGCGCTTAGCGCTGCATTTTCTTTTTGGTTTTGTAAGAAAAGTTTCTAAAAAAGTGTTAATTTTTTAATTGGGTTTTTTAATCAAAAACAAATGTCGATGCAGCCAGTCAGATTGCCGATCAAAAATAGTAGCAATGTGGTCACCCCTTTGCTCGAACTGCGGGATATTCATAAAAGTTTTGGGTCTAATCCTGTCCTAAACGGCGTTGATCTAACTGTGCATACTGGAGAAGCGATCGCGATTATTGGGCCATCTGGTACGGGTAAATCGACAATCTTGCGGCTGATTTGTGGACTACTTGCCCCCGATCGCGGCGAAGTTTATATCAATGGCAATCTTATTTCTCCTGAAGATGATATCCAAGAAGCAAACTATGGTTTGAACATCGGTATGGTCTTCCAAAATGCTGCCCTATTTGACTCGCTCACGGTTGCCGAAAATGTGGGCTTTTCCTTATTTGAGCATTCACGTTTATCAAGGCGTGAGATTTATCGACTGGTCGAACATAAATTAGCGTTGGTGGGTTTAGAGAACATCTGCGATCGCTATCCTAGTGAGCTATCGGGCGGAATGCGGAAGCGAGTTAGCTTTGCGCGGGCAATTATGGATGATCCTACGGCTAAAACTCAAATTAAGAAAGTGCTGCTCTATGATGAACCCACGGCAGGACTTGATCCTGTGGCTTCGACGATTATCGAGGACTTGATGCGATCGCTGCGAGATCAACAGGTTTGTGATAGCTATATTGTCGTCACGCACCAAGACAGCACCATCCGCCGTACTGGCGATCGCTTGATTGTGCTTTATCGCGGTTTAGTCCGCTACGCAGGAAACGTGAGTACAATTGACACAACTGACAATCCTTATGTCAGACAATTTTTTAGTGGTAGCACTGAAGGTCCAATTCAACTTTTGACTAGGGAGGTATAAGGATCGTGCAGCGAAAAACATTACGCGATGGTGCGCTTGGCTTATTTATCATTGGCGGCGTACTAGCTTTTGGGGGCGCGTTGTTATGGTTGCGCGGGCTGCAACTCAACAGCTCTAAATTCACATTTACAATTAAACTACCTGATGCTAGCGGTATAAATGCTGGCTCACTTGTGAGATTTCGTGGAGTAGAGGTAGGGCGGGTTACGTCTGTGACAGCCAAATCTGAAGGTGCTGAGGTCTTAGTTAATATTCCAAATTCCAAATTAATTATTCCGAAGCAGTCCGTTGTCGAGACTAATCAAAGTGGGTTTTTGGGGAATACCAATATTGATATCTTTCCTCCAAAAGACAAATTAGCGATCGATCCCAACCTGAGTCCGATCGCCAAAGATTGCAATGCTGAGCTAATTATTTGTCAGGGTGTCGCAATTGACGGTGTGCGCGGTGTTAGCTTCGTAGCCCTAATCAAGGAGATGAGTGCCGTCGCTCGTAAAATTAGCGATCAGGGTTTGATTGATAACCTCAACGAATCATTGACTTCCGCAAAAGATACGGCTAAAAGCATCCAAAAATTGACAGATTCGGCAAATCGGGTTGTCGGTAATTTTGAAAATCAAATAGTTAAATTTGGTGATACGGCGGATGCGATTAGCGGTGCGGCGACTAAGGTTGGGAATGTGGCAAGTAGCACCCAAGATTTGATTGAGGTCAATCGCGAAAAATTAGCCCAAACCCTTGATGGAATTGCTGCGACTTCAAAAGAAGCGCGATCGCTTCTGGCTAGTGTCAAGCCTTTATTGAACGATGGCAAGCTGATCGCCAATTTGCAGCAGCTTGCGGAAAATGCCGCCGAGACATCTGCTAATCTTCGCAAAGTATCGGGTGAGTTAAATGATCCCGCCACGATCGCTTCATTACGCGAAACCCTTGACTCGGCTCGTGCGACTTTTGCCAATACCAAGAAAATTACTGCCGATCTTGATGAACTAACGGGCGATCCTAAGCTGCGTAGTAATATTCGCAATTTGGTTAATGGTTTGGGTGGTTTGCTTTCTAATGCTCCGAATCTGGACTCAATTGCGCCAACTGCGACTAATTCAACTGTTGAGGTCGCCCGCAGCAAATCCACCACAGATGACGATCGCTTTAAACGCGAAAAATCTCTTGACTTTCAAAAAGTAAAAATCAATAGTCCCAAACCCAGCAGCACAATTGTTAAATCAGATATTAAATCGGATGTGGTAGATGTTCCTAATCCTGATAACTGAGCGAGATCAATGAATTTACTGCCTGCTCAAATTTGGCTAATTGTCGGAATTGCGCTCTGCGCGATTGAGATGTTAGTGCCATTGCCCACTTTTTTGATTGCTGGAGCGATGGGAATCGCGGCGCTGTTAGTAGCAGCGATCGCCCTAATTTTGCCTGTTCCTGCCATCCAAATATTGGTATGGATGCTGATTTCAGGTATGTTAGCGGTGGCTTCAAGGCGATTTATTCCCAAGGATTCACATCAGCTAAAAGAGGCGAGTGAAGGGGTTACGCTTACGGAAATTCTCGCAGGAGAGACGGGAAGGGTCAAGTATGAGGGGGGATCGTGGAAAGCGCGATGTGACAATCCACAAATTGCGATCGCTGCCCAGCAAAAAGTAATCATCCTCAGACGACAAGGCACAACATTAATCGTTGTTCCTGAAAATTGGCTGAGCCATTAAATTTCTTAGATGTATTTAGGTGAAGATTTATTAGGTTTTCAGGCAATCCATACAATTCATCCAATTCTAAAACATGATTTCAAACAGGGGAATGAGATTATATGTTGATATACCCCGTCCATGTTGAAAACCGAAGTTTTCGACATGGACAAAAAGAAAAAACCGAAGCGGGGCTTCGCCCTGCGACCATCTATAAAAAATACGGGTTTCATCCTAGACGCGGTATATCTAAACATTATTGACTCTTATGTATAGGCAAAATTAACGAAAATTACAGAATAGAACTAATTTCATTCCATTCTTCATGCGGACAAGAAAAATAATACGGAGACTTTTATGTCAGCAAAAGTTGCACTCGTAACTGGACAAATCACAATTAACGATGGTGGTTCTTTTTTATTAACAGCCGCCGATGGATCGATTGACGATCGCCGTGCCCAAGGGTTATTTGTGCGAGATACCCGACTAATTTCTTACTACGAGTTTTCCATAGATCGACAACCATTGATTCCCCTTACTTCCAGTGCCATCACCCATCGAGTCGCTAGATACGAGTTTACAAATTCCGAACTATTAACGGCGATCGGAATCGTGCCTCCTAAAAAACTGCTTTTGAGCTTACGGCGCGACATTATTGGTGGAATGCATGAAGATATTGATATAACCAATCATCATCAAGAACGGGTTGAAATCCAGTTGATGCTAGAAATCCGCTCCGATTTTGTGGATGTCTCTCGGATTAAGTCACAGGAGCTAATTACCCAAGGCAGGATGGAGACAACTTGGGTGGATGATACGTTGACTAATATCTATCAAAATGGTTCATTCAGTAGAGGTATTCGGATTCATGCCGAAGGAGCGAGTTCGCCCCCACGCTATTCTAATGGTCGGTTGGTATTTGATATTGCTCTCGATCCGAATGAAACTTGGCACACTTGCATTAACTTCATAGCTTTGGTGGATGGAGAAGAATTAATGCCAAAACATACCGATGCGGCGATCGATGCCACTCCCGCAGGTAAAGCGATGGCAAACTTTTTAGAGTTGGCAACTCAGCTCCAATCCTCAAATCGAGAAGTCGAGCAGACCTATGATCAATCTATTATCGATCTAGCAGCCCTGAGAATTCCTGTGGATGAAGCCAGTAAAGTTTGGATACCTGCGGCGGGAATTCCTTGGTTTGTGGCAGTGTTTGGACGCGATCCGCTAATTGCGAGTTTGCAAACGATGTCGGTAACCCCAACTCTAGCAAAAGGGACGCTAATTAAACTCGCACAACTGCAAGCAACCGAAAAAAATGATTGGCAAGATGCTGAACCGGGTAAAATTTTGCACGAACTGCGCCGAGCCGAACTAGCACAACTACATCAAATTCCTTCTGCACCTTATTATGGAGCGATAGATACTACACTTTTATGGATTATTACTCTATCTGAAACCTATCGTTGGACGGGCGATCGCCACTTGCTTGATGACTG
>JAJAZG010000528.1 GCA_026785865.1 Pseudanabaena sp. CAN_BIN31 | reverse complement strand
TATCCAATAACTTCACCTGTTTTAACTGATTTGAGAACTCTAGATTGACTTTTAGTCGAATCTCTTTGTGTGGTGAAAAACTCAATTTTGTCAGTGAATTCTACTAGTGTCTGAAATCTGTCATTATGCTTTTTAAAAGCTGTATGAATTTTATCAATTATTTCTTGACTAAGTTTTTTAGGGAAAACTTTCAGAGTAGAAAAGCTGGGTGTGTGACTTATAATATAGTCACTAAACATAATCCATACTGTATTGCATTTGTAGATATACTTTTTTTGATGATATCTATTTACAATCCTTACGTCATGTTCCGAATAATATAAATCCCAAAAAGCTGAAAACTGTTCATCTGTAAATTCAGAGCTTTTCTCTCGCAATGTATCAAAATAAACTGCTTGTTGTTTGAGATTTCCTTCTTCAAACTTAGTTCTGTCAGCTTGATCTGGATATTCCTTTTTAAAGTTTTTGGCAAATGTCTTATCTTCCTGACTATACTTTTTCCAAATACTTTGCAGATTAACAGTAGGCTCTACATTATTCATTAGACTAGGAGAATCATGCAACGAATTAACAAAGCGTATCGATTCAGCAATAGTACCAACGTCATCCAGATCTGTATCATTTTGAAATTTGGATATATTGATTGTGCGATCAATATATGGAGTATTGTCTAATTCTTGAATTTTTGAGTCGTTATGCCAAATTTGATAATATTTTTTAACATAACCTGAAATCATGGAACGTGTTTTTTTGTAATCTTGAATCGTATACTTCTGATCACCAAATTGAATTTCTGTAGCCTGTGACACTTCAGTAATCATAGGAAGCATAGATTTAAACTTCTCTCTACCTTGACTTGTTGCAATAGCATAAAGATATGTAATGGCACTACAGCCTAATTCAAAGCAGTTCTCATAGATATTACGAGTTAACTGTCCCCAGTTAAGGTTAACAGCCTCAAAATTATTGTTCTGTAATTTTGGGATTGGATAATCTCTCATAAGTTCAACAAAATGATTTATAGCTTCAAGATAACCAACTTCGTTTCGCCAAATCAATTTCTCATTTCTACCTTCATCAAAACTTAAATTACAAATGGAGGCACTTTGATGAGACATAAATTCGCAACCTTCACCAATACCATCAGAACGATTTATAAAAACAGCCATACACTGTTCCGAGTGATCAATGATAGGATATCTAGCTCTAACGCTCAGAATGCCAATATACGGTAGTCCCTCACTCGAGACCATTCCAACAGCATTATGAGGAATTAACTGACTACCGTTGTACCAATTACCTTCTTTCCATTTGAGTATAGGAGCGTGTATGCTAGAAATGACATGAAGAGGAAGCGTGTCATCAGGCAGAGGCGTAAGAATTTGACCAATAAAGCCTAGCCCCAATGCAAGATCCATTTTTCTTTCGGCTAACATTTTAACCATTCTGTACGAGATAGTTGGATCTTGCAGCGCCCACTTTAGAGAATCAGGATTATTGACAATAGCTGCACAAACCTTAAATAGCCAGTCTTTCTTGTAAGCAATAAAACTAACCCCTTCATGAACCAATTCACCTAGAGCTAGAAGTTCATCATTAAAGAATTTGGCGGCTTCACTAATATCATGACCAGCAGCATTCAACTTACACATTGCTTGCTGAATAGCAGGTTTCCTTGCCTCTAAAATCTCCTTAGACATCGAACGACTGAACTGACTGCCAAAGCCTGATACACCCTCTATACTAGGCATGGTTACAGCTAATGTAATAAAATAAGTACCATCCATAATAGGTAAGTTGGAATAACCTAACTGAAATGCAGATCTAGGTATTACCATGTGATAACCCTCTGGAACTGTACTAGATACAATGAAAGTCCCTGTAGCCATTGCAGGGTAATCATGAACTAAAAGACAAAATTGACAACCTTGATTTGCAGATCGCAAATATGTTAAAGGTTGCTTGTTCAAGTCATCTACATCAATCTGTTTAGACGCGAGATAATTAGCCATACCTTGAGAAATTTTGACGTGACAATTACCTACTCCAGCAATGCTCTGACGAGTATCAAAGTTCTTAAAATTAGAACTATTCCATTGTGATATCACCTCCCATTTAGGAGTGCCGTCAGAATTAGCTCCAATACACTGATTAATACTTCCACTATTAACCTGATAATCATCGAATTCATCGTCAACTATTAATACATTGAGTTTTAATTTGTTGAGATTGAATTTACCCTTTACATATCCTTGATTTGAAATTGTAGGAATCTGACAACTCATTCTCAATTGATTAGGACTCTTGGTAGGATGAGTCATTAATTTTTGGAAATGATCGACAAGCGTAGAATTACTAGAAAGTAAAAAAGAGGCAGAAGCTTTAGTAGAGCTAAGCGCCATCAGAAGTTGGTAATTCTTGTCCTCGTATCTGATCCCAGATTCAAATATTTTTTGAGATTCTATTTCTAATTGATCAAGAGTTGACTGATAATTCTTATCTCCCCTCATTCCTTTAGGAACAATATTCTCTAATCCTAAAATTAATAATTGATCTAATCGAAACACATTTAGGTTTTTACATACAATCTCCAAAAGAGAATTGCGAAACAGAATATCAATATCAGGTAAAATCTGAAAGCCATAGGGACTATTTTTAATTATAGCTTTACGGATATTCATGTTTTTATCCCTCGAAACTAAATGTACTCATACTTTTATAGCAGACAAGCAGGAAATATGGTTAGCCGATCGCCTACAATGGCATTATTAGCAAGTTATAAATTTTGAATAACCATCAAGCTTATGACCACAGTAGAAATTCGCCATCAAATTGATGAATACATTGATTGCCTATCCCCTGAACGGCTCAGAGTGGCTGTAGATTTTTTGGCATATCTGGCAGAACGTGAAAGCCAAGAAGCAACTGACGAACTACTGAGGATTCCAAGATTTATGGACTCCTTAGAAAAAGCAGAAGCTAAAGTTTCTACAGGCAGCTATCGCAACTGGAGAGATATTCGCAGAGATGTATGAAGTCCGACTGTCTCCTGAAGCCCAAAACTTTTACAACAAAACCTCACTTGCAACTGTCAAAAAGATTAACAAGTGTCTGCTAATTCTCGAACAAACTCCATACAATCACCCAAATATCACCGCCTTAAGAGGAAATTTAGCAGGACGCTATCGTTATCGGATTGGTGACTATCGAATAGTTTACCTAGTTGACGAAGACTCAAAAGTGGTATCCGTTACCCTCATTGCCCATCGCAGCAGAGTTTATGACGATCAATAATTTTTAAAGTTAGAAATTTTGCTGTACTAGTGAGCTAGGGACTGGGGAATAGAGTATCTGTACGGATGCCGATATTGATCGCAGTCCTTTGGCTTTGTAATACATCACAGGGGCGATCGCGATTAGTCCCTGCCGTTTCGCTCTCACAAATGTACCGTTACCTACATAGACATACTCATACAATGAGGTTGGCGCAGTTTCAGGGAAGGATTGATCGGTTGCAATGATGTGCTGGATTAGTCCTGCACTGTAGATGATTGGCAATACTGGATTTGATGTAGCTGTATTCTTTTGAACGTGTTCTAATAATTTCATCGGTTTATCACCATATTGATCGCTACTTGCACCGAACTGCCGCATTGGACAAGATCGTTGAGGGGATAGCGTTTGGATTTATGCAATTGCATGAGTTTTACGCGGATATCTTCTGGATGCGAACTTGATTTACCATCAATAAGATGATTGCTAAATGGGGTAGTCACAAACATCTGCCATGCTTGAGCTAATCTCTCTATCCCTTCGGCATAGTTGCTTACGTTATTCTCATTTCCCATACAAATTCTCCCGTCTCCGTAAATATTCGGTAAGGGTACATGGTAGATAGGTGCATCAGGCTCAAAGGTCTTCAGCTTGGTTGCCCAGACGTAACAAGCATCTCCACAAAGCATAAACACTATTCCCATCATCGGGATGGTCATGGTGATTGGCTCTGCGGCAACATTTAAGTCGATAAATGTGAATGTCCGTTTTGCGGGCGGCAAAAATTGAACAAACCATTTTCCTTCTCTACAACTACCTAATCGCTGCACGCCCGTCGGTATCCATCCTGAGTCAATCTGCTCATGTTGAAATGCTGACTTGACAGTATCGGGCGATAGGAATTTATAGGTTTCTCTTAATCTATCTCGATATTGAAAGCAGTAATGCCCTCCTTTCAGAAATAGCAGCTTTGCTTCTGCTTCGATCAATGGATAGCCATCAGGATTGAGGGCATCTTGAATTGGATCTATAATTAGCACTTGGATCTCCTTAGGCGGCTAGTGCGCTTGTGAGGTAGCGAGGATGCAGCGCTGGGTTTGCCTCTTTGCACCGATTCCACAGTCGTACTA
>JAJAZG010000527.1 GCA_026785865.1 Pseudanabaena sp. CAN_BIN31 | reverse complement strand
TATTAATAATCGAATTAAGTTGATCAAGCGTCAGGCTTATGGGTTTGTAAATTTTGTTAATTTTCGCTCTAGACTTTTAGCTTGCCTTTCTCATTAACATCTCTTATCACCTTAAACTCAGAAGACCCCATCTTCTCAATTTTGTAAGGGGCGATCGCTATTTCACTCAAAAACAAATATTCTCAAATAATTTGATGCGTTTTAGAAGGCGATCGCCTCAATAATCATCTTCTCAAGTTTGTAAGTAGCGATCACTATTCCAGCCAAAAACAAATACTTTCAAATTATGTGATGTGTTTAGAAGTGCGATCGCCAATAATCTCTCATAACTCAACATCGAGCTTCTCAAGTTCATGCTGAAGTTCATCGAGAAGCGGGTTCAGATCTGATCGAATCCCCATCATCAAGATGATTGCCTCGCCAAAATCACCGTTCTTGTAATCTATGTATGTGGAGTCGCTTATTGCCGCATCATGAATATATGGAAATCGCTCGCGTACTCCATACTCCATTTTAATTAAGATTTTCTTGACCTCTTTGAAAATGCGTGCCGCAACTTCGTGTCTGATTGTTGAAGAAGCGTTTTTCTGCAAGGCGATTCGCATTTGACAAATGGATTTATACATGAGAAGTGGATCCTCGAACTGAAACGGTGCATCCATTACCTGTCGGTCGAATATGCTCAAATCAGCCTCAAGTCTCGCACGAAGTTCACGAATGGTATCGTGACGGATAGCAAAAATCTTCGGCATTGCCGACGTTACTACTTTATGAATTTTTTGAAGCTGATTCAGGTCAGTAACCTTATTTATTTGACAGATTAGTGATTCACAGTCGAGTACATCGCTTTGCCAGTTGAACGAAACATTAGCGCACTTTTTAGTAATGCTATATGAGCCTTGCTTCGGAATTAGAGAAAACACTTTGAGATTATCTATTAACTCCGAGACACCATTTTTATCGAGACATTCGATCGTTTTGTTAATCTTATTAGCACCCTTCTCCGAAGTTACTTGAATACCAATGCGCTGCGTCTTCTCAAGTAGGTCAATGCAAGGATAGTTGCTCGTGGTCTTGTTTGTGTTGATGAGGCTCCAAGAATGGATCACATTCAAAATATCCGAGACGAAATCCTCTGCATGGATATTAATGTCAGTCAAATTTAGAGAACCGCCTGGGCGAACGTATTCTTGAAAGATAGTCAACCCCAGTCGTACGTCCTCACGAAAATCTTTAATTGCCAACATATGAATATCTCAGGTTGTGCAGCCTAACGGTTGAATTGAGCAGCAGATTTACTTTTGCTCTCAACTAGAGTATCACAATTCCGTCCGCTCTACTGATTTGCTATGCCCCGATCTCTTATCAACTTCTTAGCTTTTGCGATCGCCTTAACAGTCATCTTCTCAAGTTTGTAAGTGGCGATCGCGATTCTACACAGCAACATCAGAGCGATTCACTAGATACCCATCTTCCATGTAGATAATGCGATCGGCGAGATCGAGAATGCGGTTGTCGTGGGTCACGAGCAAGATAGTACAACCTTGCTCTCTAGCTAGTTTTTCCATAATTTCTACTACATCTCGTCCCGACTTCTTATCAAGTGCAGCAGTCGGTTCATCTGCCAGAATAATTTTAGGCTGACTCACCAAGGCACGAGCGATCGCGACTCGTTGCTTCTGTACACCTGATAGATCGCTTGGATAGTAGTCCATTCGATGTTCCAAGCCCACTGCGTTTAAGATATTCCGAATACGAGTATCGGCTTCAGCAGCAGTTACTTCTTGAATCTCCAATGCCATTTCAATATTTTGATAGGCAGTGAGGAAGTTTAATAGGTTGTGGGCTTGAAAAATATAGCCAATATTGCGACGAGCGAGAGTCATCTGTTCTTTACTCGCATCAAGTAATTCTTGCCCCAAGATGCTTAAATTTCCTTCCTGAATGGAGCGTAAACTTCCCATCAGCGTCAACAATGTGGTTTTACCCGAACCTGATGGTCCAGTCATGATGATGATTTCGCCGCGATTGATTTGCAGATTGATATCAAACAAAACCTGCTTTCTTAGAGAACCTTGACCATAGTAATGATTTAGGTTCGCGATCGAGATTGCGGGTTTAGATAAATTTGTGACCATGCTCAACTCCTAAAAAATATCAGCAGGATCAGCCGTTTGCAGCTTACGCACTGCGATCGCCGCCGAAACCGAACTCATGATTGCAGTGAGGATGAAGACAAACACAATTCGCCCCAAATCCATTGCCATTGGCAACATGGTCGCGAGATTGGTAATCTGATAGATGCCTAAGGCGATCACGGTTCCTGGAATAAATCCTAATACCGCCAGAATTAGAGATTCTTGAAATATAACAATGAGCAGATAGCGATCGCGAAATCCCATCGCTTTGAGGGTGGCATATTCGGGTAAATGGTCGGTGACATCGCTGTAGAGAATCTGATAGACGATTACAGAACCGACAATAAAGGCAATCACCACACCCAGATCGAAGGTATAACCCACAGGCGTGCTGGCGCTCCAAAAGGCAACTTCTGCTTTTGCGTAGTCATCTCTAGTCATGACTTTGACATCATCGGGCAGACGCGATCGCATTTCTGCTAAAACTGCTTGGACATCAGCATCAGGCTTAAGTTTAATCACGCCCACATCCACCAGTCCCCCTTGACGAAAAGGAGCCATGCGTAAAAAGTTGACATCGCTTGTCACCAAATAAGCATTGATGCCAAACGTGGGACTGAGTTTGAACAAACCCTGAATTTGAACTTGGCGTTCATTGATTTCGGTTGTGATTGCTTCGCCTGATTGGAACCGTTCAGCGATCGCGCCAAATTCTCTGCGAGAACCTAGATTAAACAAAACGGTATCGGGCTGGCGTAGTTTTTCACGGTTAGCTTCGACTCCCGCAATGTTCAATACCTGATGCTCTGGATTAATGCCGATTGTATAAATGTCCCAAATCTCTTTGTTTTCAGGATTGCGCCACTGAATCGAATTGAGGTAAATGGGACTGACCGATGCAACTCCTGTAATACCTGCGGCTTGATAGAGTCGGCGATCGGTAAATCGATCGAGGGAAATCAGCGATCGCGATCGCTGATTTCGACTCAAGTTAGCCTGCGATCCGTTTAACTGTTGGCGGACTATATCGGCGGTTAATTGCTTACCATCTCGCAAAGATGCCGAAACAGCTCCATCGGTATAAAGCACTTGATATCGCCTAGCCTCCAGTTCGGCATTGTTCAGTTCTGCTTTTAGACGGGCGATCGCGGCTTCCTGAGCTTCAGTTTCTGTTTGCAATTCCACTTGCTGGCGATCGACCACGCGCGACTGCGCCCGAATTTGTCCTAATTTCGCACCCGCCTCCACTTGGCTTAACTGGGCTTGAGCAACCTCTACTTGTTCTAGGGCTTCTTGGACGGCAGCTTGCCGCCGCGTGTAAGTATCCAAAACGGCTATCACATCGCCTTTACGAATTTGCTGACCATGAGTGACACGTAGAGTTTAGACTCGCGCTCCCTCCATAGAAGTGGGCGCAAACACCTGAATCACTTCGCCCTCTGGCTCTAATCGCCCCAGAGCAGAGACCGTTTCGACCGTAGGCGCAGCGTTCACCGCAGCCGACTGCTGATTCGGACGGTTGGTACTCAGTTGATATGCAGCGCCGCCGCCTACCAGCAGCAAGCAGCCAACTCCCAGCATTATGACTAAAGGCGATCGCCCTTTCGGTTTCCAAGGAATGTTAATCATTTTTAATTTAGAGACAGTCAGAAAATAATCGATCCTTTATTTACCTTAGAAATCACTGGGATCGCCCACTCCTATAGCAGCGATTTTCTTAAGTAATGGGATCATTTACTTTTTGGTAAACTCT
>JAJAZG010000526.1 GCA_026785865.1 Pseudanabaena sp. CAN_BIN31 | reverse complement strand
ATAAGCTTAATAGCTGTCCCCAAGTGTATCAGCAAAAAAAACCCCAACGTGGGCGGCGGGCCCAACCACGGCCCCCCACTTTCTTGGGTTTTGTCTTAATACAAGTGGCGACAGCAATATCTAAATAATTGGTATAAAATCATTAAGTGTTGTTAGATTAATTTCCTTTTTCAAAATCTAACAAAATTCTTGATATTAAAAGATGCCACCAAGGTTACAGGTCAAAAACGAAGATTGCTCACCTTTGGGGCTATATGTTCTTCAATATTTAGAGGAGCAAGACATTAGTATGAACCGTCTAGCAGAATTGGCTGGTGTACCGCAACCGAGACTGCGGGGCGCTTGCTTTAAAGGAACTTGTCCAACGCCTGAGACGCTGCGAAAATTAGCAAAAATAATGGATAAGCATCATCTAGAGCTTTACACTTTGGCATATCAGGGCAGGATTGAGATGGTTCCTGAGGATGTGGATGATAATTTGCTGGATATTTTGATCAGGCAAATGTTAGAAACAGCGAGAGAGCTTAATCTTGCCATGCCCAAAATTCAGCCTTCTAAGCCAAAAATTCGCAAGGCTTTAATGGAGTTAGGTTTTAGGGAAAAGCGTGAGGAGATATAGCTGTCGGTTATGTTAAGACCAGAAACAAAAAACGGCGCTCCGCGCCGTTTTTTGTTTTTGTTTTTTTGCTGTGGCAAGCAGAGCAAAGTTAGGGGCTTGCGATCGCGGCTGCTAACTCTTGAAAGCGTTGCGGATCGCCTTCTTTAGCAGAGCCAAGCCGTTCTTGTCGTTTAACTTCATAGAGATCTTTCAAAATATCTTGCCAATCGCCAGAAGTTAGCGGCGATTCTTTTTCTGGGATGGGATTTGTGACTAAAGAGTTATTAAAATTATGAGAATTAATTTGGTTAATGCTCTGCTCAAGCTGATTTTGAGCTAGCCAAACTCGACCGCGAACTGCGAGAACTTCGTCATTGCAAGACATCAAATTAAATTGAGTTTGAATTTCCGATCGCCATTCAGGATGCGTATGCGCGATCGCTAAAGACTGCAAACCCGTTACCGCTGCATAGCGCACCACCCATTCTTCATCCTGCTGCGCCACAAATAGCAACGCCTCTAAAGCTTCTTCTTGGGCAATCTCGCGCAGTTCATCGGGAAACCAATGCCACTTCATCGAGCCTAAACCCCTAACAGCCGCACGGCGCACACTCATTGCAAAGTCTGCTGTCGCCACGCCAAGCAAAGTCACTAATCCTCGCGGATCACCAATCCCCGCTAAAGCCCGAATCGCCCATGCTCGCGCTGTGTAATTATGCATATCTAGAAGTTCTAGTAAAGGCTGTACGGATACACTTCCTAGTAAAATTAATCCATCAACGGAGGCGACTGCTGCGCCTGGATTGTTATAGCTAAGCGCCTCAATCAAGATTGGGATAGCTCCTTCTAAATGAGCTTCCGCCAAATTTCGGACGGCTTCGAGCAGTAGCTTAGAAGAATCTGCTTCTTCTACAGCTTGGATAAGTTGGGAAAGGCGATCGGTCATATAAGTAAGCTAAAGAAAACTATAAATGCACAGATCCCCGACTTTTTGTAAGCGTGATAAAGGTATCTTTGACAGCAGAGAAAAAGTCGGGGATCTTAAGCTCTTGCGCCCTTCTACTTTATAACAAATCATCCATTAATGCCATGACTCTAATTGCACCGTCAGTCAAATCGGGCGGAGTCGCAAGCACTATTTGTTTTTCTAACAAACCTTTAAGAGAAATCAGTTTCAAGCTATTTTCTGCCATCGTATTGGCGATCGCCTCAGCCGCACCCAAATAACCGATCGCGCCCAAATCAGCAAGAACGGTGCGCCGCAATTGTAAATCACTATGTGAGAGCGCTACGACTAGGCGATCGCCATATTGAGCGGCAAGTTTTGGATCTGAAAGTTGATACATCGCTCGTGCTGCGGCATATTGCACTTTGGGAATCGGGTGATTTAAAAATTCTAAAATATCAGGAATTGCTTCTACCGCACCCAAGGTTCCTAATGCTTCAAGAAATGCGTCAAAAGGATGCTCTGGCTCTGCATCTTTGCTTGCTTGCGAATTAGGATTTTTGATTAATTCCATCAGTTTAGAAATGCAAGAACTATCGCCCAACATTTCTAATGATTGCGCGGCAGCCTCGCGCACATAAAAGTCATTACATGCTAAAGATACGATTAATGCGGGTACAGCGCGGCGATCGCCTAATTTACCCAACGCTCTTGCAGCATTGCGGCGTAATGGATATCCCCCAGCTTCAGTGCGATCGGCTTCATCATCAAGAGCCACAATTAATAAATCAATGGCTTCGGGAACATTAACCCGAAAGCGTCCTAACCACCACGCAGCATAAACTCGTAGCCCTAAATCTTCGCTTTGGAGATTAATTAGCGCTTGCTCAATCGTTAATTGATTATCGTCGGGAATACCAGTTTCTTCATTCATAATTTTTCACTCACAATATCTTAATTATCAAATTTCATTTGCTTTCTTGACATTTCGTTGAAACCTGCTCACTTTTGTTAATATGACAGGCTCAAGTTACCATTTTCGCGCTAAACCTGTTGCAAATTCTTAGCTATTAAGGCTATCATGACCGCAAATCTAGCCTAACAATTGCAATATGCCTACAACTGAATTAAAAATGAAAATGGGGGGGGGTAATTGCTCTCCTAGCTAGCACTCTAGCCTTTGCCCCATCAGCCAATGCGATCTCGTTCACCGCCGAAAATTTGTCTAGTAGTGGTTTTTTCTCCACCAGTGGTTTTTTGTCCACCACAGACGGTGGACAAAGTTTTAAATCACCGCAAAAAGTTTCTGGTGGTCTTGTAAATCTTGACACTTGGTCTTTTCAGTTCTCTGATGAAATTTTTGCCCCAACTGCCCCAATTGCCCAAGCTGCCCAGCTAAACATTTATTTGGGTACTGGAAATGGTGGCTCGATTGTCGCCAATGGTACTTCCACTTCTGCAATTCTTTCTACTCTCACTGGCGCTAGTTTTGACGGTGGTGCTAATTCAGTGACTTGGAGCTTTACAGGACTTCAGCTTTCTGACACGGCTACCTATACTGCGGTTCTGGTTCCTAGATTGACTTACAGAGCTACTAATACTAATCCGTATCTCGATGGGAGCTTTACTTCGGGTGGTAGTGTATCTCCCGCTTTTGACACTGTATTCCAAGCCTCATTCTCTACGCCTACCGCAGTTCCTTTTGAGTTTGACCCTAGTTTCGGAGTCGTTGCGATCGGTGGTCTGTGGCTAGGCAATAAAGCCATCAAAAAATTTAAAGCTAATCAAACAAAACCATAGATACACAGATCCCCGACTTTTTGTCTGCTTGACACAGATAATCTTTGCCTTTAAAGAAAAAGTCGGGGATCTTAAACTTGTATTGTGTCTACTAAAAAAAACAAAAAGCACCCCAACGGGGTGCTTTTTGTTTTTTAGCAAAAATTAGGAAAGTGCATTGATTGCATAATCGATGTAGGAGTTTGCTTCAACAGCAGAATCTCCAGACAAGCCATGATTAGACTTGATAAACTTGAGAGCTTCAACATACCAGCTAGGAGCTAGATCGAAGGTACGGTTGATTTCAGCGATACCAGCAATGAGGTAATCATCCATAGGACCTGTACCACCAACTACGCAGCAGTATGTGACCATACGCAAGTAGTAGCCGATATCACGCGCACACTTCTCTTTACCAACTGGGGTTGAAGCGTAGTTAGCACCAGTCATCGAGGTGGTGTAAGGGAACTTGCTGTATACAGCATTAGCAGCGCCAGAGGTCAAAGCTTCTGCCTTTTCGGTCAAACCTTTAGCAGCAGCTAGTCCTGCGGTTGCTTGACGAAAACGACCGAAAGCGACTTGGGTTTCGGTAGAGCTAAGGAAACGACCTTGAGAATCGGCGGCTGATACAGCTTCGGTTAGAGGGGTTTTCATAGTGAGATATTCTCCAAAATAATCTTGTTAAGGTAAATGCGAGACAAAAATTTATTACTAATCAGTCAAAGACTAGGAAACAGCAGCAGCAGCTTTATCAAAGTAGCTAGCAACTTCACTCATAAGAGCATTACAATCGCCACGGGTAACACCGTTAGGATCGTTAGCGATCGCGATCGCTGCATCCTTCATTTTGCCGATACCAACAGCAACGGAAGCGCCAGGAGTACCAAGAGCCAAATAGGTTTCTCTCAAACCATTGAGGCAACGATCTTCCAAGATGCTGGCATCGCCAGAGTAGATAGCATAGGTAACGTAGCGCAAGATGATTTCCATGTCACGCAAGCAAGCAGCCATACGACGGCTGGTGTATGCATTTCCACCAGGAGCGATCAAAGAAGGTTGTTCTGCGAACAAAGCGCGGGCAGCGTTAGCAACGATTGCAGAAGAGTTGCTGGTGATGCGGTTAATGGTGTCCAAACGCTTGTTGCTTTCTGCAACCATAGCGCTGAGGGCATCAATTTGAGATGTGCTGATGTAAGCACCTCTGGAATCGGCTTGGGATACTACCTTTGCAAATACGTCCAACATATACTGTTATCTCCAGTTTTTTTGTAATTATCTTTTGTTTTTTAGGTCATCACCGAATTTGTTAGGATTCGATGTTTGGTTTGACCCGTCTAAATGTTATCTAAATCAGACAAACTTAGAAAAATCTTTGTTTTTAAATGGCTAGATTTGCTTGAGGCAACTTAACTAGACAAGCGTTTAGCTTTGGTCTACTCGGTCAACTCAATTTCCAACCTATTTGTTTATACTATGTCGTTGGATCGTTTTTTATTACAAATTGTGACAGCTTATTAACTCAGCGCCCAAAGGAAAGCCTAGAGACTCCCTTTGGGCGTAATAAAGTTTGGCGACCTGCCGAGCTAAATTGCGAATACGTCCGATATAGCGCACTCGCTCAGTTACCGAAATTACGCCTCTAGCGTCTAACAAGTTAAAGGAATGCGAACATTTCAAAACGTAATCAAAGGCGGGTAATACTAGATCCGCTTCTAGTAAGTGTGCAGCTTCTTTTTCGTATTGCAGAAATAATTGGAACAGCAAGTCAGAATCTTGTGGTTGTCCGCCAAAGTTGCCGAAGTTATAGCCGCTATGCTCGATTTCACCTTGGTGATGCACCTGACCATATTTGATGTTGCCTAGAGTGGGATGCGATCGCCACACAATGTCGTAAACCGAGTCCACCCCTTGCAAGTACATGACTAAGCGTTCTAGCCCATAGGTGATTTCCGCAGAAACGGGGCGACAGTCTAAGCCGCCAACCTGTTGAAAATAGGTAAATTGGGTGACTTCCATTCCATCGAGCCATACTTCCCAACCGACACCCCACGCGCCAAGGGTCGGTGATTCCCAATCATCTTCAACAAATCGCACATCATGATCGGCGGGATCGATGCCTAAATGTTTGAGACTATTTAGATATAGGTCTAGTACATCATCGGGAGACGGCTTGAGAATTACCTGAAATTGATAATAATGTTGTAAGCGATTGGGGTTTTGTCCATAGCGCCCATCGGTGGGACGGCGGCATGGCTCGACATAGGCAACGCTCCAAGGTTCAGGACCGATCGCTCTCAAAAAAGTATGTGGACTCATTGTGCCAGCACCCTTTTCGATGTCGTAGGGTTGAGCAATCAGACATCCGCGATCGCTCCAATACTTTTGCAACGCCAAAATAACTGACTGAAAATCCATCATGTAAGGGGCAATAACACTAAATATTTTTTATCGTATCAGCGATCGCCTTAAAATATTTAACAGTAAAGTAATACTTGTGGGCGCAACTAATCATGAAAATTTGACACATTACTCGGATTTACCGACTAATGTGTGATAAATTGGTCAGAATACAGAGGGCATAGCGAAATAAAGAGAGGAAATGAGATTAAGTAAACCACAAATAATTGGATTGAGTATTGTAGGGGTCGCACTGCTGGCTAGTGCCAATTCTAAAAATCTTCTTACCAGTCCGAACCCTTTGCTTTCTCGCAACAATTCTAATTTTGTAGACAAAAGCAATGCCCCCGATGCCAATCTGTTCATCGTGTCCTCTGAGGATGAATCAAAAAAAGCGATTAATGAAATTAATCGTTACCGAAAAGAGAACGGTAAGTCACCGATAAACTACAGCACCAAAGCTTATAAACTAGCGGTAGCAAGGGCTAAGGATATGAATCAATATAACTACTTTGCTTACACTAATCCTCAAACAAAGCTTTGTACTGACAATATGAAATTTGAGTATGGATTTCAATCAAAAGAATATCTTTCAGACAGTATTTATAAGTATGTTCCAGTGGGTGTAAATATTGGCATTGCTGGAACTAAGACACTAAGCGACGCAACTCGCGAGTGGATTGACTATCTAAAAAATCAAAAAAAGGAATTCGACTCAAATTTCTTATTTAACTACCACTTAGCGGGTGCTGTTGGCTGTGATGGTAATAAATGTGTGTTCCTTGGCCTGAATGCAGAGGGATATGGCAAAGGCTGTATCACGAAGAAAGGGTAATTATGCAGATAATATTGATTTTTGCGCTTCTAATGATAGTAATCCTGTACTTTTTGACAAAGCCAAAACCACAAACTAAAACCCCGACAATTGAAGATATTAGGCGCAAATATCCAAAGCGCAAATCACAAGCAGAAGCGCTTCACTCTCGTCAGGAAGAATATCCAAAGCGCAAATCACAGGAACAGCTTAGAGCAGAAGCGCTTCGCTCTCGTCAGGAAGATTACGATCGCAAACTAGCAGAAAAAAGACGATTACATGAGATAGCGAAAGCAAATAAGGTTAATTCACCATCTAATCGCGAAGTATCGATCAATTCATTCAAGACGTTGATAAAAATGGTCAATGGTGACGAAGCTCTCGCCCGTAGATTAATTGAAGGAAATATAAAGAACTATCCTGAGAAATCTCCGACATGGGCTTGTGACAAAGCCATTTCAGATTTAGAGCGAGATAGACGTACTTAGTTTTGTGATCGTAAGAATACTTCATTTATCACATTCGAGATTAAGGTCGGTAATACCTCATGTTAAAAAATCTCGCGACTATAGATTTTAAAATAGATACTAAAAATTGGAAAATTGTCATTAAGTAGCTACAATAACCATTGCAATAAAAAATTAAGTATTCTCAATACCAAAATATCTAGAGACAATTAATACCTGTGGGCGCAACTAATCAGACTAAAGATCAAAAGAAAGCTAAAATTGTACTAACAGGCGGTGGCACTGGTGGTCATGTTAGCCCTAATCTTGCTTTAATTCCTGCCCTCGAAGCTGATGGCTGGGAAGTTGAATATATTGGCTCTAATCATGGTATTGAGAAACAACTAGTTGCGGAAGCTCGAATTCTCTATCATGGCATCTCATCGGGGAAGTTACGGCGATATTTTTCTTGGCAGAATTTCATCGATCCGTTTAAAGTGATTAAAGGAATATTTGATGCTTATTTTGCGATCGCCAAAATCAAACCCCAAGTCATATTTTCTAAGGGCGGATTTGTGACTGTTCCTGTCATTTTTGCAGCTTGGTTGCAACGGATTCCTGTGATTATCCATGAGTCAGACTTCTCATCAGGTTTAGCCAATCGCCTATCAATTCCCTTTGCTAGCAAAGTCTGTGTGACATTTCCCGAAACTGCCAAACATCTCGCTAAATATGGTAACAAGATCAAGCATACAGGCTTACCAATTCGTCCCTATATTCTCCAAGGCAATATCGAAAGGGGGCGAGAATTTTGTGGATTTAATGCAGAGTTCCCAATTCTATTTGTGGTTGGAGGAAGTACAGGTTCTGCGAAAATCAATCAAGCGGTACGTTCTGTTTTAGATGTTCTCACTCAAAAATATCAAGTTGTTCATGCTTGTGGCAAAGGAAATCTGGATATTAATCTCAATGGTCATCCGCGCTATCAACAATTTGAATATTTGGGGATAGAACTAGCAGATATTTTAGCGATCGCGGATTTAGTTGTGTCGCGATCGGGGGCTAATGCCGTGTTTGAGTTTCTGACATTACGCAAGCCTAATTTATTAATTCCTCTATCCAAACTATCCAGTCGCGGCGATCAGATTCTTAATGCGAAGTCTTTTCAATCTCGCGGCTATAGTGCAGTTCTCTTTGAAGAAGATTTAACTAGTGAGAGTTTATTAATCGCGATCGCCGATCTTGATCGTCGTCGTGATGAATACATTCAAAATATGAATCAGAGCGAAGATGCTAATGCGATCGCGCAAATTGTGGATTTAATCAAAGAGTTTCAAGCTTAAACAGCTTGTAAAAATAATGGCAATTTTCAATATCCTTAACAACGGGCTTAAGCCCCTTGCCTGTT
>JAJAZG010000525.1 GCA_026785865.1 Pseudanabaena sp. CAN_BIN31 | reverse complement strand
TCCACAATTAAAAAAAAAAAAAACAATAATAAAAAAAAAAAAAAAAAAAAACAAAAAAAAACGGCGGGGCCCCACGCTCCCGGCCCCCCACAGCTTTTTGGATTTGGATTATTTTCAAACTCCTGTAAAATTGAGTATGAATACTTACTACGACACCAAATCGACATGGCTTATAGTGAATTTTCTCTGTCCCGTGTTCGTGAGGTTTTTAGCCTAGTTTTAGAGGAGCCGAAAAGTCTCTTTGTTGATATTTTACCGACTATAGCTAGTGATTATCTGCTTACATCACTAGATGAAAATTTGGCGCTGGCGACAGCGATCAATACCGAGAAAGCGCGATCAGAAATGGTAATCACACCTATGTTATTGGAAGTGCGCCGACAATTAAATTATGACATTGGGTTTTTCTCTGGTACGGAATTTAATATTGATCCTACTCAGGGTTTAACAGGCTACTGTGACTATATTCTCAGCGCAATTAGAGATTCCTATGAGGTGCGATCGCCTGTTTTGATGTTGGTTGAAGCAAAAAATGAAAATATCAAGTCGGGGTTGGGGCAATGTGCGGCGGAAATGATTGCCGCGCAAATGTTGAATACAAAGGATGGTTTGGTGGAACAAGCGGTTTATGGCTGTGTGACAACAGGGACAGATTGGAAGTTTTTGAAGTTATGCGATCGCACTCTCCAAATCGATCAGCGAGATTATTTCATCAATGAGGTCTCGCTGCTGCTTAGCATTCTTTTGTTACCTTTTCAGCAAAAAATACTAGCCTAAAATAAGTGCAATTCTTTACGTCCATTTTGGACAATTTTAATCATGTCGATTAGCTGAGTCTCCAGACTGCCTAACACGCGATCGCTATATTCATCAGCCCCGCGTTGCATATCTTGAGCCTCACCTGTTACCCGTTGATGCAACACATCAAGATCTTTCTGAGCTTGGCGGCGCATTTGGTTGACTTCAGAAAGAGTTTGCGATCGCACCTGTTCACATTCCGCTTGCAGTTCACGGCGAATTTGGGTGGCTTCCTGCTCAGCTTGGCGAATAATTACCGATTCTTCTAATAACTGACTTGCGCGTAACTCTGCCGATTTAATTAAGTCTTCGACATATTGTTGAGCTTCGGCAACCAGATCCTGCTTGTAGAGTAAGATTTCTTCAGCTTTAGCGATCGATTCAGGCACAGACAATCTCACGCGATCAATTTGCTGACAAAATTTTTCTTCATCAATGACAGTATGCCCCATCACGCGAAGCCCAGTTTCCAGTACCATTTCTTCAAGATGGTCTAGCTCTTTATGTAAGCTCATGTAGTAATCGGCTTTTTGTGTAGGCGCAGGAGAGCCGTTGTAATTACCATTATTAGATTTAGTACTAGCAGGTGAGTTTTCTGTCAGCATCGCATTTGTGTAGGAAAAAGTTCAATGCTTTGTTCTAGGAAAATATAGCTCAAGAAAATTTCGTTAGCTAATCATTCTAGAAATCTTAAAGAACATTATAAATGAATTTTTGCGAAAGCTGTAACTAAGTGAACAATTTTGAGAAAATGAGCTTTACTCATTTCCTCAAAATTGTTTTAGGCAGGGATTTGCGACAATACCGCACGAGCTGCGGTTAAGGTTGCAGCTACATCAGCGTCAGTATGAGCAAGTGAGGTGAAACCAGCCTCAAACTGTGAAGGCGCAAGATAAACGCCATGCTCTAACATTCCTCGATGAAATTTAGCGAACTTGGCAGTGTCGCTAGTTTTGGCATCTTCGTAGTCATAGACTTGCTGGCTTGTGAAAAACATCCCAAACATTGCGCCAACGATGTTACCCGTAGCAGCATGTCCAGTTTCATGGGCGATCGCCAACATACCATCGGCTAACTTCTTAGTAATCTGCTCAAGATATTCATAAGATCCAGTCCGTCCAAGGATTTCCAGAGTCTTGATTCCTGCGGTCATCGCCAAAGGATTTCCAGATAATGTTCCAGCCTGATACATCGGGCCCGCAGGAGCAACCATTGACATAACATCTTTGCGTCCACCATAAGCACCCACAGGCAGACCACCACCAATGACTTTACCCATCGTGGTCAAGTCAGGAGTAACCCCAAAACGAGCCTGTGCGCCGCCATAGGAAAGACGGAAACCTGTCATCACTTCATCAAATATCAACAAAGCGCCATTAGCATGACAAAGATCTTTTAAAGCTTGCAAGAATCCATCCTTGGGAACGATGCAACCAGCGTTACCGACTACTGGCTCGATGATTACGCCAGAGATTTCGTTAGGATGCTGAGCGAATAGTGCTTTGACGGCTTCAAGATCGTTGTATGGCGCGTTAAGTGTATTCGCCGTTGTGGATTTAGGTACACCAGGGGAATCAGGCAAGCCAAGAGTCGCCACGCCAGATCCTGCTTTGACTAAAAACATATCAGCGTGACCGTGGTAGCAGCCTTCAAACTTGATAATCTTGTCACGACCTGTAAAGGCTCGCATTAAGCGCAGTACGGACATACAGGCTTCAGTGCCTGAGTTGACAAAGCGCACCATCTCGACGCTAGGCACAGCTTCGATCACCATTTCGGCGAGTTGATTTTCAAGGACGCAGGGCGCACCAAAGCTTGTGCCTTTTTCAAGGGCTTTGTGTAAAGCCTCGATCACTTCGGGATGGGCATGTCCCACAATCGCTGGTCCCCACGAGCCAATGTAGTCAATGTATTTGTTGCCATCAATGTCCCATGCATATGCGCCATTGACGCGATCAAACACGATCGGCTCACCACCAACCGATTTAAAAGCTCGAACGGG
>JAJAZG010000524.1 GCA_026785865.1 Pseudanabaena sp. CAN_BIN31 | reverse complement strand
GGCACTAGGAGTTGATGAAGTTCTCTCGCATTTACCTAAAGGTGAGCGCCATGATTTGATCGAACACTATGTAAAAATGGTGGGACTATCCCATGCGATTGATAAGCCGCCGACACAACTGTCGGGAGGAATGAAACAACGTGTGGCGATCGCCCGCGCCCTCGCAGTTCGTCCCAAGCTATTACTACTTGATGAACCATTTGGAGCCTTAGATGCTTTGACCCGTGGCAATCTGCAAGAAAAATTAATGCAGATCTGTAATGAAGACCAAGTTACCGCAGTAATGGTTACTCACGATGTCGATGAGGCTGTTTTGCTAAGCGATCGCATTGTCATGCTCACAAATGGACCAGCCTCGAAAATTGGCGGCATCTTGGAAGTTGACATTCCTCGTCCTCGTCAACGCATGGAAGCAGTTAAGCATCCTAGTTATTACAGCTTACGCAGTGAAATTATCTATTTCTTGAATCAGCAAAAGCGGGTCAAGAAAATGAATGCTCGAACTGTGTCAACCGTTGCAAGGCATGGATTAGAGAAAGTTAATCTAGAGATTGGATTTGTACCTTTAACCGCCTGTGCGCCGATCGCGATCGCTAAAGAAAAGGGATTCTTTCAGAAGCATGGACTTGATGAAGTCTCCCTAGTTCGTGAAACCAGTTGGCGCGGTATTGCTGATGGTGTTGCGGGAGGTTATCTTGACGCGGCGCAAATGCCTTCAGGCTTGCCAGTATGGATGACTCTAGGTGGTAATGGAACTTGCAAGCCGATCGTCACGGCTCTAACCATGACTCGCAATGGTAACGCGATCACCCTCGATAAGCGCTTTTACGATCGCGGGATTCATACCCTCGCTGACTTCAAAGAAATGCTCCAAAATACAAAGGATGTTCAACACCGCATGGGTGTAGTCCATCCCTCTTCGATGCATAATTTGCTCCTGCGTTACTGGTTAGCCGCAGGCGGTATTGACCCCGATCGCGATGTGCAACTGAAAACGATTCCACCCGCGCAAATGGTGGTCGATCTCAAAGCTGGCAGTATCGATGGTTTTTGTGTCGGTGAACCTTGGAACTTCCGCGCTGCCATGGAAAATATTGGCTTTACCGTGGCAACTGATTTAGAAATCTGGAATGGACATCCTGGTAAAGTTCTAGGTGTACGCGAAGATTGGGCAAATGCTTATCCAAACACACATATTGCTCTAGTCAAGGCGCTTCTAGAGGCTTGTATGTATTGCGCCGATCCGAATAATGCCGAAGAGATTCGTACGATTCTTGCACGCCGCGATTATGTCAGTACCAATATTAACTACATTCATTTAGGAAACTCTAGTGATGTCACCTGTTCGCTGGATACGCCAATGCGCGAACCTGCTCACCACCAGTTCTATGGTGCGGGTGTCAACCGTCCAAGTCGGACTGAGCATCTCTGGCACATTACCCAAATGGCACGTTGGGGCGATGTTCCCTTTCCTCGCAACTGGGTTGAGGTTTTAGAGAAAACCTGTCGAGTGGGAGTCTTCAGCACGGCGGCGCGTGAGATTGGTCTTACCGATATTACTTACAGTCGCAAGGCGATTCAATTGTTTGATGAGATGCCATTTAATGCTGACGATCCGATTGATTATCTCAATCATCTAGAGATCAAGCACAATATCACGATGGCAGAAATTGGTCTGGATTCAATGCGAACGGTTGCTTAATTTCCCAACCGTAGGGTCAATTCATGAATTGCCCCTACGGTAATAACAAATTTATATATATAGAAAAAAATGACCCAAACAACTCTCAATCAAAATAATGCGATCGCAACTTTGCCACCTCAAGAAGCATTCGTTCGCATTGAAAAAGTCTCAAAAGTATTTCCAACAGCCCAAGGTGAATATGTTGTCCTCAAAGATGTCAATCTTCATGTTCAAGAAAGTGAATTTATTTGCTTAATTGGTCACTCTGGTTGCGGTAAATCCACATTATTAAACATGGTTGGCGGTTTCTCAAAGCCTTCCATTGGCGAGGTTATAGTTAATGGCAAACTAATCACCAAACCAGGTCCCGATCGCATGGTCGTATTCCAAGGTTATGCGCTCTTGCCTTGGCTAACGGTCTATGAAAATGTCCATCTCGCCGTTGATTCTGTTTATCCGAATCTTTCAAAAAGCGAGAAAAATGATATTGTCCGTCATCATCTTGCCATGGTCGGCTTAAGCGATTCTGCCGATAAGAAACCAACCCAAATTTCAGGTGGGATGAAACAAAGGGTATCGATCGCCCGCGCTTTATCAATCCGTCCTGAAGTTCTCATCCTTGATGAGCCTTTTGGAGCATTGGATGCAATCACTAAGGAGGAACTCCAAGAAGAACTCTTGCAAATCTGGACAGAGCATCGTTGCACAGTATTGATGATTACTCACGATATTGATGAGGCTTTGTTTCTAGCCGATCGCCTTGTGATGATGACCAATGGGCCCGCCGCGAATATTGGTGAAATCTTGACGATTCCTTTTGCGCGTCCTCGCGATCGCGCTCAGATCATGGAAGATCCTCTATACTACGAACTGAGAAATACTGCTCTAGACTTCTTGTATAACCGTTTTGCCCATGATGAGTGATGCCCTCACGCCCTCTCCCATTGAGGGACAAGATGCCCTCACCCCTAGCCCCTCTCCCAAAGGGAGAGGGGAACAAGATCATAGAATTGAATTTCGCGATCGCCTTGCGGTGATTGCGACAATGCATCATAAGGAAACTGCGATCGCGCCGATCTTGCAAGAGTCACTAGGAATTCGTTCTGTGACTCCTACTGACTTTAATAGCGACTTGTTTGGCACATTTACCCGCGATATTGATCGCCCTGCTAGTCAAGTTGAGACGGCAAAACTTAAGGCTGAGAGAGGTTTAGACTTAGTTAATACCGATCTTGCGATCGCTAGCGAAGGCAGCTTTTTCCCTCACCCGATTTTTGGAATTCCTTACAATCGCGAAATTGTATTGTTGCTTGACAAAAAATATAACTTCAGTGTTTATGGAGAATCTCTCTCCACTGATACAAACTTTCGCCATCAGGTAGTTTCTAGCTACGAGCAAGCCTATGAATTTGCGATCAAAATTGGCTTTCCCGATCATGCGATC
>JAJAZG010000523.1 GCA_026785865.1 Pseudanabaena sp. CAN_BIN31 | reverse complement strand
TACTCCCTTCCCAGTATAAAAATAGACATTAAAACCCAAGAATTAGACGTTGCGGCGCGGAGCGCCGCAACGTCTAATTCTTCACTGGGAAGGGAGTACATAATAAAATCACTGCTCTTAGGAGATTTCTAAAAAAGAATATCCCACTGGTAGGGGTTTAGCATTTGCGCCACCATATCTCAACTCATCGCCGAAATCTCACTCCGCAAATGCTAAACCCTCTTCGCCTTAAACGATAAATTGTCCCTGCGTTACGAGGTTTGGGCGAAGCATTCCCAAACAAGGATATCTTAGAATTTATAAGTATCGGTGGGAATGCTTCGCCCCTACTATTATCAACATATCTTTTGATCGACTGTAAATGATTACTAAGTTTAATGAAGTTAACTTAAGAAGATTTTTCTGATGTCTATCCACCTCATAGGATGATAAAAGTTAAAAATTTTTATAAGTAATTAAACCTAGAGAAATAAATTTATGACCCATTTAGCTTTTAACCTGTTAGCCGCAGTTCGTACGACTCCCGTATGGTCTTTCAAAGTTGCTCTGGTAATGATTACAGCTAATCTGTTTGCTCTAGTTGTCGGTCGTTACGGCATCCAAGTTAAAGGCGTTGGTCCTAGCTTACCTATACAATTGCCAGGGTTGTTTTCAGGATTTGGACTATCAGAATTGCTAGCAGTTACTAGCTTTGGGCATATTCTTGGTGTAGGTTTGATTTTAGGCTTAGCTCAAGCGGGATTGTTATAAAAAACAGAGAGTGCGCGAAGCGCACTCTCTGTTTTTTAAGTAAATGAAGCTGAATTTCCCCATTCGCCAGTAAAAACAAAACTAGATAGTGGATATCGATCGCGTGGAGCGTTTTCTCGCTCTTGCAAATCTGTGGGCAAATTGCTAGTTTCTCCCGCATAACCGATCGCGATCGCCGCCATAGGTCGCGCTGTTTCAGGAATATTAAAAGTGGCGATCGCCTTTTCTGCATCAAAGCCGCCCATTTGGTGAGCGACTAGATCTAAGGCAGTAGCCTGTAATAACAGAGTTGCCACTGACTGACCTGCATCATATTCGCCCCAAGCATTTGGCTTGCCATTGTGCTTAAAGTTTTTTTGAGCAATCACTAGTCCCAATACTGGAGCAACTTGCGCCCACGAGACGTTAAATGGGACAAGGCAATCAAGCATTTTTTGATAGTTCACCGTGTCATCTTTAGTTGCCACGATAAACACCCAAGGTTGATCGTTAAAGCAAGAAGCAGACCATCTGGCGGCTTCAAATAATTGAGCAAGTTTTTCAGGCTCTACAAGTTTACTGTCAAAAGCGAGAGGACTCCATCGCTGAGCAATTAAAGGATGAATTTCGTGATCGGTAATTGCAGTTTTTTTCATTTGCCAAGCCGTTATAATAATTTCAGCACAATTATCTTAATTCTACGCGCATGGACAACACTCTTGATACACAAGCGATGCGGAGGGCTTTGCATAAATCCCCCAATTATTTTCGTCAAAGCTTTGGACATGGAGAAGAAGCTGAATCAACCATGCGATCGCAATATCATAGTGACTTGATCCAAATCATTCGTGAACATGACTATGTTTATACACAAGGTGATGTGACGATTTATCTGGCGAAATCTTTTGGATTTTGCTGGGGTGTGGAACGCGCAGTGGCGATGGCATATGAAACTCGCACTCAGTTTCCGAACGAACGCATTTGGATTACGAATGAAATTATTCACAATCCTTCAGTTAATGCCAAATTAAGGGAAATGGAAGTTCAATTTGTGCCTGTTGCTGAAGATGGAACTAAAGATTTTTCAGGAATTGAACAGGGTGATGTGGTAATTTTGCCAGCATTTGGAGCAAGTGTTCAAGAAACGCAGTTATTTGATCGTCTCGGTAATAAAATTGTCGATACGACTTGCCCTTGGGTGTCAAAGGTATGGAATCGAGTGGAGAAGCATAAAAAAGCTGATTTTACTTCGATTGTGCATGGTAAATATAACCACGAAGAGACGATCGCCACTAGTTCCTATGCCAAGCGCTATCTAGTGGTGCTGAATATGAAGGAATCTGAGTATGTGGCTAATTACATGCTCAATGGTGGCGATCGCCAAGAGTTTCTAACTAAATTTAGCAAAGCAATGTCAGATGGTTTTGATCCTGATTTCGATTTGGAAAGAGTCGGTGTGGCTAACCAAACCACAATGCTCAAGGGTGAAACTGAAGCGATCGGTAAGTTATTTGAGAAGACGATGATGCAAAAATATGGTGTAGAACATATTAATGAGCATTTTCTGGCTTTCAATACAATTTGTGATGCCACTCAAGAGCGCCAAGATGCGATGTTTGAGATTGTGGAAGAAGATCTTGATTTAATGATTGTGATCGGTGGTTACAATTCATCCAATACAACCCATTTACAAGAAATTGCGATCGAGCGCAATCTTCCTTCCTATCATATTGATGATGTGCATCGGATTTTATCGGCAGAAGCGATCGAGCATAAGCCACTGGATAAAGCGATCGAGCAAGCAACCAATTGGCTACCCACAGGTAAAATCAAGGTGGGTGTAACCTCTGGCGCATCAACTCCTGATCGCGTTGTCGAAGATGTAATTAACAAGATCTTTGCTCTAAAAAATTAGGCGAAGAGGGTTTAGCATTTGCGAAGTGAGATTTCAGTGATGAGTTGAGATATGGTAGCGCAAATGCTAAACCCCTACCAATGGGATATTCTTTTTTAGAAATCTCCTTGGATAAATATCAGCGAAACTTTCGCTCAGATTCTTGAATTGGAATATCATTAATACTGGCAAAGCGACGCATCATTAAACCATTTTCGGCAAATTCCCAATTTTCATTGCCACAAGCGCGATACCAAGAACCAGATTGATCATGCCACTCATACTCAAATCGCACAGCAATGCGATTGTCCATAAAACACCAGAGTTCTTTCTTCAAACGATAGTCTAATTCTTTTGTCCATTTGCGTTTAAGGAATTCTCGGATCGCATCGCGTCCACTAAAACATTCCGCACGATTCCGCCATTCGGAATCTTCAGTATAGGCAAGAGCTACCCGATCTGGATCGCAAGTATTCCAAGCATCTTCAGCCGCTTGCACTTTAGATTTGGCAGTTTCTAGGGTAAAAGGTGGGAGTGGTGGCTTAGTTTCCATGGTTTTTAGAATTAGTTATTAAGAGGCGATCGCTCTAGCATACGGTGTTGTACGCCGAACATCGACGAATCTGAGCCATTTGACAATCACAAGATTTATACATCAGTAAACTTTGATCGTGACAAAGAATTAGTCACCATTATTGACACTCTCAGCGCTGAAGCGACTGAGATTCCAGAGAAATTAAAGTTTAATTCTCTGAGGCGCAGCCAAAGCGCCCCTACTGACTCCATCAAGATTTAACCCTGATATTGCCGCTACTTTTCTAGCCATATTTGCAGCACCGTTGCAATCTGCATTGATAAGCCAGCCTTGAGCAGTGCGATACAAACCACGCTTAACTCGCTTGCCAGATTCTTTCCACCCTTCGGGTTTTGCGCCGAACGTAGGCAAAATATCTCTATCAACAAACGAAGCCTTGGAGGTATAGGACTCTTCAGTTTCAATGAACTCAATCCCATACTGCTCACACAATTGAGCGATACGAGCTTTTAATCTAGCTGTAGGGATCTGGACAAACTTTTGATTAGTTTTCTTACCCATATTTGCACCATCTTTCTGACCAGTATTCCAGCCAAAAACAATCTTGCCAAGGCAGTTTTCAAGGCAGTGGTTAACCACGATCCGCGCCGCTTTATTGATAGCATCACGCATCTGACGATTACGTTTTTCGGTAATACTGGCTAGCTTTCTAGTCCAGTAACCATTAGGCTTACCTTCCATCAAAGTCGCAACTCGTTTGTTATAAAATTGGTTCGCAGATTTTAACCACAAGCCATCAACAATGAAGCTAGTGCCAACATTAGAGATACAGGTTAGCCAGTTATTCATGCCATGATCGATCATTAAAGCGTTGCTGCTATCGAGTTCTGGCTTCTCAACTTCTACTTTGTAAACGAACTCTAAATAGAAGCAGCCATTTCTAGGCAAGATTCGATATTCTCTGATTGCTTTATGGTCGAGATTACTTGGCATTGGTAGATAAAAAGCATCTAGACCAAACCACGTCTTAACCTTGCTACCAAGAGGAAAACGCAACATCCCATCTTTAAGTTTTACGGATCTACCTGTAAATGTGGCAACTGTCAAACCACCTTGTCGATAATTAGGCAACTTAGGGCGCTTCGCGATAGTTCCTTTTCTATAAGCCTTGATTAAGCCAACATAGGACTTAAAGGACTCTGCGACACTGGTCAAGATTTGCTGTGCAGTATCTGAGTAGAAAGCTTGGTAATGCAGATTTTGATTTTCTGTCCCCAAAACTTTATGCAGATCCGCCCGACTAGGGATTTTACCAGTCTTAAAAAACAACTGCCTTGCATAGTAAGTCCCGCAGTTAGAAAGCTTTACAGCCTCGCTACACAGAAATTCTAAGATTGCTTTTGTATCAACATCTGGACTAATTAAATTCTGCTGACATCCGAACATCGTTTTTTACCTCCTTGATATATGATATCATACTATTAACAATATATTATTAATTATGGCTATTAAAAAACACCCTATTCCTGCTTATCTTGATGAGGTAGAATTTGAAATGCTTACTAAGATAGCGTCTGCATGGGGATTAAGCCTTTCAGGTACTATCAAGCGCTTAATCAGAGATAAGAAAGAATAAGGCGGTTGAAACCGCCGTTCGCTTACCTCTCAGCGCTAAAGCGCGGAGCTTCCCGCGTATTGTGTGTTTCGGTGAGTCTGTCTTAAGACTATTCAAAGCAGTTGTTTTTTATGACATAAGCGATCGCTTACCCCCAACTTATGCAAAATTGCATGAAGTTGCGATCATAGTTAAGCACTTAAAACATAAGTGTGATAAATCTGAGTAAGCAGATCTTGAGCCATCGCGGTTAAATTGCTAGATTATTTGACAGCATTATAGATCATCAAGATCTCAATTTTAATTTTTCCACATTCCATAAAGCACCTGATACACCAGTACTACCAGCCAACGCCGAAGGTTGAGCATTCTCAACGCGATCGCGTATAGCAACTAGATAAAGAGAAACCGTCAAATGGATAAGCGGTAACTGCTCCTGAACTAATTGCTGATATTCGGCATAGATAGCTTTGCGCTTAGTTTCATCGAGTTCCTGTGCGCCTTGAATCATGAGGCTATGGATTTTCTTTTCCCAATCCGCAATTTCTCGCCCTTGGAAAGGTGGCTCTTCTCCAACTGCTCCCTTATTGAATAGATGGGAATCACCATCAGTTGCCCAAAGATTAATGGCGCTATTCGGTTCAGCGCCACCTGTAAAGCCGAGAATTGTTGCATCCCATTGCTTCGAGTTATCGAGCTTATCGGTGATAATCCGAAAATCAACGGGATTGAAATCAATCTTCATGCCAATTTTTTCTAAATCATTCTTAATCATTGAGCCTAATACAACCCGACTACCCGCAGGCGCAAGCAAGGTAAAGCGAACTGGATTGCCTTGGGGATCTAGGAGCTTTTGTTCAGCATCATTAGTATATGTATATCCTGCTTTTAATAGAATCTCTTTTGATTTTTCGGGCTGATAGTCATAAGTTTTAAGCCCTTTTTCAGGAGGTAAGAAATAAGGACTAGGAATAGAAATTGGTGAATTTTGAGTTTGAGCTAGACCGCGTGAAATATTGGTAATCATCGCATCGCGGTTGAAGGCATAGGCTACAGCACGACGGAAGTTAACATCATTAAACCATTTGGACTTGATCGGATCGACAAACGGTTCATTAGTTTTAGGATTTCGACCCTTATTCAAGTTAAACATAATGAATCCTTGCCCTGTCGATGGCCCCACATTATAAATTTTGTAGCGATCGCGTGCTTCAAAACGTTTCAGCAATTGATAGTCTTCACCACGAAGGCGATACATATCTAGTTCTTGCGATCGGAACCTTAGCAAAGCCGTATCTGGTGATTCTACAATCTGCATCACCAACTGTTTGATATTTGGAGTTCCCTTTTTCCAATAATAGGGATTGGGTTTATAGAT
>JAJAZG010000522.1 GCA_026785865.1 Pseudanabaena sp. CAN_BIN31 | reverse complement strand
TGGTTATAACCGAGATACTGATAGCCTCGTTGAAGGAATGACCAAACGTGAATATTTTGCGATTATGATCATGCAAGGACTCACGGCTGCTAATGGTCGGTTTGAAGATGAGTATCAAAAAGCGCGTTTAGCCGTCGCGGAAGCTGATGCTTTGATCGACATTTTGGCATATGAAGCAAACCCCAAAGCCTAAAAAAAATTGACGATAGTTCGCCGCACGCGAACTATCGTCAGAATAAACTTTTAGCTAATTAATTTATGTTTGCCCGATCGCTAAATAAAATATTTAATCAAAAATCTCAAAAATTAACTGTTTGCCAACTTGGCAATCCTGTTTTGAGGGAAATCGCGCAGCCGATCGCCGATGTACGCGATCGCGATATTCAACAGTTAATTGATCAAATGTTAATCACACTCAAAGAAAGTAAGGGCGTGGGTTTAGCGGCTCCACAAATCGGGCGATCGCTACAGTTAGTGGTCATCGCTTCACATCCCAACGAGCGATATCCCCATGCTCCCCAAATGGAACCGACGGCCATGATCAATCTCAAGCTTATTTCGCCTTCAATGGCAACTTCATAATTTTTGAGCATGATTTTCTCCTGATATTCCTCAATTAATTAGCAATCCAATATTTCTAGAAAATTAGCCGCTTTAAGGATAGGGATATTTTGAAAAGGATGTAACTCTAAAAGGTCAGCATCACCTGTGATTATGTAATCCGCCGTACCACAAATTGCTAATTCTAAAAATTTATCATCCTTGGGATCGCGACATTCTCTAATTTGTTGATTAATTAGGATTAGCTCAACTTGCTCTGCCAATGCTGCTAAAAATTTAATTTGTTTTTCTGGACTAATATATTTTTTAAACTTATGACGGCTGATTACATTCTCTATCTCTGCTTGCACTACATCAGACATCAAAAGCGTTGCTTGAGATGTGGCATAGTCGAAAATCTTTTGTAGGATAGAGTTTGACGATAATAAGCCACTAATCAACACATTGGTATCGATGACTAATCTGAGCTTATTCATCTTTTAGAAGCTCCTCTAGAATTTCTGAGGTGAGTCCCTTTTGCTCAGCTTCTGAACGTATTTCTTGAACAATTATCTGTAATGAATTGCTTACAGAGATTGATTTCAGAAATAGGCTGACGATCGTTTGTAATGCTTGCTTGTGTTCTGGATTTGCATTTTGGTATGCGTCAGCGATCGGGGCTTCAACTTGTAAGGTAATTGGTTTCAGCATAGATTTTGGTTAGGGGTTGATAGATTTTTCAAATTCTTGTTTTTTGAGAGAAATTGAAGAACGCAGGCGATCGCAATTTTCTTATTGCTTCTTTTACTAATCTAACAATGCTAATATGAATAACTACTAAAATTATGCTTTAAAGTTAACTTTTATGCCTTTAAGTTGGAATGAGATCAAGGGGCGGGCGATCGCATTTTCTAAGAAGTGGGATGGGGAAAGCTCTGAGGATGCCGAAGCAAAATCTTTTTGGGATGACTTTTTTAATGTGTTTGGGATTTCGCGGCGGCGGGTGGCTACTTTTGAGCATTCTGTTAAAAAGTTAGATCAAAAGCAGGGATTTATCGATCTGCTTTGGAAAGGGGTGATCTTGATTGAGCATAAGTCGCGGGGTAAAAGCTTAGACAAGGCGGTAAAACAGGCTAAAGATTATTTTTCTGGACTGAAGGAGCATGAGTTACCGAAATATATTTTGGTATCGGATTTTCAGAAATTTAGGCTTTACGATTTAGATGCGGATACAACGGCAGAGTTTGAGATTCAAGATTTTATAAGTCAGGTGCATCTGTTCGGCTTTATTGCGGGATATGAGAAGCGGGTTTATAAGGATGAAGATCCTGTCAATATTGCGGCGGCGGAGTTGATGGGTAAGCTGCACGATCGCCTTAAGGAGATTGGCTATACGGGGCATGACCTTGAGGTTTATCTGGTGCGGTTGTTGTTTTGTATGTTTGCTGATGATACGAACATTTTTGAGAAGGGGATTTTTTGGCAATATATCGATTTGCATACGAAGGAAGATGGCAGCGATTTGGCGATGCATATTGCTTCGATCTTTCATGTTTTGAATACGCCAAACGAGCGGCGGTTAAAGAATTTAGATGAGAATCTATCACAATTCCCTTATGTAAATGGGAAGTTGTTTGAGGAGCCTTTGCAACCTGCGGCGTTTGATAGCAAGATGCGGGAGATGTTGTTGGAGGCTTGTGCGTTTGATTGGGGGAAGATTTCACCTGCGATTTTTGGGTCGATGTTTCAGGCGGTGATGAATCAGACAGAACGGCGAAATTTGGGCGCTCATTATACGTCTGAGAAGAATATCCAAAAGTTGATTAAGCCGCTTTTTCTGGATGATCTGTATGTTGAGTTTGAGAAGGCGAAGGGGAATAAGGGCAAGCTTGAGGGGTTGCACAACAAGATTTCACATTTGCATTTTCTCGATCCTGCCTGTGGTTGTGGCAATTTCTTGATCATCACTTATCGCGAGTTGCGAGAGTTGGAGATTTTGATTTTGTTGGAGTTGAATAAGGGTGGGCAGTTGGTGACGGATGTTAATTCGATTATTCAGGTGGATGTGGAT
>JAJAZG010000521.1 GCA_026785865.1 Pseudanabaena sp. CAN_BIN31 | reverse complement strand
GGTGTTAAGCTCACTATTGCAGCCATGGCAGAAATTGAAAAACAGCTTAAGCGTCTACCCGATCTTCAAAAATGGTTTGTTGAGATTTGCGGCAAATCAACCTAAGCTATGGGATCTATTATTTCTTGGTAGTCTCTAATATACATATTTCAGGATAAACTTAGAATCATTAATCGATGTAATCATCTTCATTGCAGATGACTTGGCTTTGAAATCAAAATTCACCCATTTATTGGCTGTTGTAAAATCATCAAAAATAATGACAGGAGTTTTTGATGCTCTATAAATTCCATTGATTTCATCCGTATACCCAAGGATAAAAGTTTTACCAGCCGTTAATACAGGAGTTTCAAACTCATCGCTATAGTTGGTTGACTGCACAAGGTATTTAGTTGGTTGCTCATATTTTGCAACCTCCCCCAATGTCTTCCACTTCACCGCCACGCCATCCAACAGCTTTTCCAGAAAGTTCATGCTTCTATCTCCGCCACGATCGCATCAATCTCAGCACGCAATCGATCGATGTCTTCAATACTCGGCAATTGTGCAAGCACCTCTCGCACAAATTCGATATTCGTACATGTATGAACAAAGGTTTGCATATATTTATTTTTAAGTGTCATGATGTCTTCGGTGCAACGGGTTATGTCGGCTTTGTTCTGCATCGATCAACTTTCAATTTTCTAGAATATCAGGATTTTTAAGATATTTTTTCTCGTCTGAGGCAAGTCGGCGTTCGACTTTTTTGGCATCTTCAGCAGGGGGCAAAGATTCGGGACGAATGCCTCGTTCTAGTAACGTCTTGCGAACTGCTTGGTTATTCGTGATATGTTCGCTAGAAATTTCTGGCTCTGTCTTCATTTGATTTTGCTGTGCGTTAAATATCGTAATTTCGGCAGCAAAATCTTTAGCCTTTAAAATAATGGTTGGTGCAAAGTCCGCAAGGGGTCTACTATCGGGTACTTTCCAGTGGGCTTTCATGGCTTGGGTAGATTTGCCAAATAGAGCAGTGTCGCCTTTGCTGCGAATTGAGGCAAAATTGCGATCACTACCCGTTTGTTCGTAAATGACTCTCGAAAGTTCTTTTTCGGTTTCTGATAGTTTCTTTCTCGCAGAAATCCGCTCAACTTCTAGCAGTCGTTGCTCAATGAGTTCGGCTTTTCTAGTTTGAACTGCAAAATAGGTCTGAGCAAAGGCAATTTCTTGTTTGCGCGAATCGCCATTTTGAGCAATCAGGTAACAGGCATAGCGGGTAAGCATGATGTCATCAACCTCTCTTTGGCTGCCAGAACCAAGATCAACCATTTTCCCGACATTAGCAAAATGGTCAGCAACGTCATGATCTGAAATTTCGCAAGCAGTTTTTGCTTTAGAGACAACATTTAGAAAGTTATCCCATTTTGTGTAGCCTAAAAGGTATTGAAGGTCACGGGCAAGCCAATATTCAATGCCGTTATCGGTTTGTTGGGCATGGGCTTCAAAGTTTTCAGTTAGGGAGTTGATTATGTCTTTTTGCATGATCTTAATTTAAGGTGTATTTTTCATTGTTGAAATGTCTCCAAAGTCCAAAGTCGCCACGATCGGCTTAAAATTCAGCCCTCAATCTCCGCCACGATCGCATCAATCTCAGCACGCAATCGATCGATCTTCGCAACAGTGGTTTTTAATTCAGCATTAAGCTCCGTGATGTCCACCACTTCGCGAGTATCCTTGGCTTCCACATAGCTACTAACCGACAGATTGTAATCATTAGCCGCAATCTCTTCAAAAGTCACCGAGCGGGCGAAGTAGTCAACGTTTTCTTTGCTATCAAACACCCCCATGATTTCGGCAATGTGGTCATCGGTCAGGATGTTGGTATTCGTTTCTTTTTTAAACAGGCTACTGGCATCAATAAACTGAGTAGCGGTATCGGTCTTATGTTTAGATAGCACCAAAATCGTCACCGCGATCGTAGTACCAAAAAACAGATTAGGCGCGAGAGCAATCACCGTTTCCACATAGTTGTTATCCACCAGATACTTTCTGATTTTGGCTTCCGCACCGCCACGGTAAAAAATACCAGGGAAACACACGATCGCGGCGCGACCCTTGCTCGATAAATAGCTCAAGCAATGCAGCACAAACGCAAAATCAGCCTTAGATTTGGGCGCAAGTACACCAGCAGGCGCAAAGCGATCGTCATTAATCAGCGTCGGGTCATCACTACCAATCCAGTTCACCGAATAGGGCGGATTAGAGACGATCGCATCAAAGGGCTTTTCATCAGCAAAATGCGGGTCAGTCAGCGTATTGCCCAACTGCATATTGAACTTGTCGTAGTTGATGTTATGCAAAAACATATTCATCCGCGCCAAGTTATAGGTCGTGTGGCTAATCTCCTGCCCATAAAACCCGTCTTCAATGAGGTGAGCGTCAAAGTGCTTTTTAGCTTGCAAGAGTAGCGAACCCGAACCACAGGCGGGATCATAAATTTTATTAACGCTGGTTTGCTGGTGCATAGCAAGCTGGGCAATCAACCGAGAGACATGCTGCGGCGTAAAAAACTCGCCCCCCGATTTACCCGCATTGCTGGCATAGTTGGAAATCAAAAACTCATAGGCATCGCCAAACAGGTCGATATGGCTGGCATCAAAACCACCAAAATCCAGCTCTGCCACCCCTTTCAGTACCGCAGCCAAGCGCAGGTTTTTATCTTTAACCGTGTTGCCGAGGCGGTTGCTGGTGGTGTCAAAATCAGCAAACAGCCCCTTGATGTCCAGTTCGGAAGGGTAGCCATTGGCGCAGCTCTCGATCGCCGCAAAAATTGCCGCTAGGTCAGTATTCAGGCTTTCGTTAGTGTTGGCACTGGCGACGATCGTTGCAAACAACTGGCTGGGGTAAATAAAGTAGCCTTTGGTTTTGATGGCATCGTCTTTAATGTCGTTGGTAATAACACTATCGGGCAGCTTGGCGTAGTGGATGCTGTCATCACCAGCCTCAATGTAGCTGATAAAGTTTTCACTGATAAAGCGATAAAACAGCGTGCCGAGAACGTATTGCTTAAAATCCCAGCCATCGACTGAACCGCGAACATCATTGGCGATTTTCCAGATTTGGCTTTGTAGAGCGGCGCGTTGTTGGGTACTCGTCATTAAAATTCTATTGCAATTGCTTATGTATAACGGCTGAATTGAGCAGCAAGCGAACGGCTTGCCGTCTGCGACAGCAATCGCCGCTCACCGAAGCCAACAATCTTTGCCTGCCTAATCTCGGCTAGGAACAAGCAACTTAAACGGACTTCTCGGTTTCGGCATAACGGTTGAATTGAGTGGCTTATGATCGCCTAAAACTCAAAACTAAAATATCATATTTGTCCGCTCTAATGATTTGTTATGCCCCGATCGCTTCTCAATTCTTAACTTTTACGATCGCATCAACAGTCATCTTCTCAAGTTTACGATTATGCGATCGCCTCAAATTTGTTGGATCGCTAATATTTATTGTAGTGAAATGCGATCGCAGAAAATAAGTTCTCATTTCGCCTTTCCCCTTAACATTAATCAAACCGCGATCTTCAAAAACATACTTATCCTTGATCCTTAGGTAGGTATCTTCGGAAACTTGAATTTCCCCTGGAATACTATGGGATTCCATTCTGCTAGCAAGATTGACCGCATCTCCCCACAGGTCGTAGATAAACTTCCGCAATCCGATTACACCAGCAACAACAACCCCAGTATTAATGCCGACCCGCAGTTGCAGATCTCTATGTCCATCAATTTTGAATTGCTTAATTACCTCATTCATTTCCAAAGCCATATTTGCCACAGCTTCAGCATGATCAGGGCGAGGAGTGGGAAGTCCACCCACTACCATATAGGCATCACCAATAGTTTTAATCTTCTCCAAACCATGTTTTTGGGCGAGAAGATCGAACTTACTAAAAATCTCATTGAGAAAGATTACTAATTCCGTTGGTGAGATCTTTGCTGATAGTTCCGTAAATCCAACTATATCCGCAAACAGAATCGTCACTTCATCAAACCGATCGGCGATCGCATCTGAGGATTCCTTTAACTGTGCCACAATTGCTTCAGGTAAAATGTTGAGTAGTAGCTGTTCGGCTTTTTCTTGCTCGACTTTTAGACTAGCCTCAGCAGCTTTGCGATCGCGCATTTCTTGCCGAATTTGCTCAAACATTTGATTGAAGCTAGCCATCACATCGCCTAGTTCATCTTGACGGCGCTCCGAAAGAGCGTAAAAATCATGGTTAGACGAATCTTGAGAGACAGCATTGGCTGCCGCATTGAGATCTTCCCGCAATCTCAAAATAGGCGTGATCACATTTTCCCCAACAATCAACATGGTCGTGAGAGTTAAGAAGGTAGCTATAATCACAACTAAGCCGACTATCCCCCATACATACATTGCTAGCTCTAGATTGAGGCTGTCAACATTATGCCTAATGACGACTACATAGATGTTTTTAGCTGTGGGGACGATCCAAGCGGCATCGTAGCGATCGTCATTGCGTCTATTTAAACTAGGTCTATTTAAACCAGAAAATTCGCTACTTTTGATATCAGCATAGTTCAGAGTCGGAGATTCCCCAAACTCGCCTACTTCTTTGCCATCAATTTCATAGACAATTCCTCCCACAATCTGTTTGAGCATGACATCTTTTTGAAGTTGCTGAACCTGAGCCAAAAGCTCTGTCCCAGATGCTTGACGAAAATTGTTAGCAATCCATTCTACTTTCCCTTGGGTAATCGCTCTCGACCGTTCTAGAATTTCCAATTCCTTTTTTTGGATTGAAGGTACTAAAAGTACTGCTTCAATAATAACAAGGCTGGTAAACACTCCAAAAGCGATCTTGCGTGACAATCGAGATTTGAACGCGCGAAGTATAGGCAGAATTTTAGTATTCATATTTACTTCTTAGAGTTATTTGAGAATTTAGTGTAAGTTCACCCCAAAAACCACCTCACGCCTGTAACTAGATAGTAAATC
>JAJAZG010000520.1 GCA_026785865.1 Pseudanabaena sp. CAN_BIN31 | reverse complement strand
TTATGCTGGGAAGGGAGTACGACAAGACTCTAGATAAATCCACAAAAAAAGAAGGGCGCGTCGCGCCCTTCTTTTTTTGTGGATTTATCTAACTAAACTGATTTAGCATTATCGACTTCATCGAAAGACTTGTAACACTTGTCAGCATCATATATATGACATTGATTACCAATATCTTTAATCAATTCCCATGAGAACTTAGTCTTATACAGATGTTGTCCCCAATTTTCATCAATAGACTTGTGCGCTAGACGCAAGTTATATGAAGGAATGCCAGTCGAAACGTGGTGAGGAATATGTACGTTAATATCGTGACATAGCCATTCAACCCAAGCGGGATAGTCGCAATGAACTGTCCCTGTTAGTTGATCGGTCGCCGCGTGCCATTTATCCTTACTTTTGAATTGGATATCTGGCATCGTGTGGTGAACGATCGTAAAGGTACTCATCCAGAAATGATAGACCAACCAAGGCATGACAAAAAAGCTAATAAAGCCAAAGAAGCCTGTGGTGTAGATCAAAGCTGGAAATACGATCGCCGCAAAAGCAATTACGAGGCGATAGGAAAACTTAACTTGTGACTGCTGGCGCTCAGGATAGAGGCTAGCGTTAAAGTGCAAGTTTGCCCAGTGAATGATCGAGCCAGCCCACCAAAAATTGGTGCGAATCAGGCGATAAATATTAGATATTAGCCCCTTGCCTTGTTCATATTCTTCAACAGTGAAAGGATACCAAGCATTGTCTTCACCCATTTTATTGGTATGTAAGTGATGATGATCGTGCTTAAATCGCCAACCGTGAAAAGGGAAGAGCAGAGGTAAAAAAGCAATATGACCGACTAGATCATTAAGCCAAATTTTCTTAAAAAAAGAACGATGTCCGCAGTCATGACCAATGACGAAAAATCCTGTTAGAGCCGTGCCTGTAAAAATCCAAGCGAAGGGCAGCAAGTACCAAGGCGAGAAAGCAATACTGGCATAACCAAGAGCGGCAGCAGCCACTGAAAATAGAACACTCAACCAAGCTCTGAGAGGTTTTTTTTCAAAGTATTCAGCAGGAATAGTTTTAATGATGTCGCGGAGGCTGGTCTGAGGGGTAAGAATGTGTGAAGAATTTTGTATGGCAACCACTACTGAACACTCCCTATTGCGGTGAGGCGTTGGCAGCTCAAGCTTTGCAATTGTTGTAAAAGAATATTGATATCTGACTGTAATTCCGCGAGTTCGGCTTGAACTTCTTCGGAATATAGCTTTTTAGCGGTTACGTTCAACTTAGAAATCTCTTTTGTTAGGGCTTCAGTTTGTTTGCTCATACTTCCTTTAAAAACGCTTTTAAGACGTTGCGATCGCACCACAAGAATGTTTTATGTTTCAGATTCTATCCTATATCATGTATATTTTTGTATACCATAAATATATCTAATGAGTAATTATACTGATTGGGATAGCTTTAATCGCCATTTAGTACATATATTGCCTAGACAAGGGGCTTAAGCCCCTTGTTCCCGAAAAGCTAGGGCTTAATATTTAGTCCCAAGGGGCGTATCGGCGAATAAGATCGGGGCGATCGCCGCAGCCGATCCCAGACGCTCATCAATATATTCTTCGAGGCTATAGTACTGATCCATGCGATCGCATAGTCCTACTGCACTCATGCTTTGAATACTGTGACTGATGATATAGCTCTGGGCGGCTGAGCCACGAAAAGCCGCAAACGCTTCTTGGCAATAGGCTTGTTTAGAATCATTAGAAGCAGCGATCCAGTCGGAGCCATGCATATTTCCGCCCAAGATCGGCTGACCATTGGCAGGGATAACAGGTCGGCGTTGGGCAGCGATCGCGTGATCAGGATTGGTTAACAACGCAGCGATCGCGATGATAACTAAAACAACTCTTGCAAGAATCCGAAAATCAAAAATTTGACCCATTAAGTGACTCAATAATTTGCTCAAAGTTTTAGACGAAAAGCCATTAAGGTTTGATAACATTTTCTGATTAATCGTAGCAAGTATAACAAAACAGCATTCGTAGTACTATACCAATAGGTTGTATTGTCTAATTTCTAGGGACTTTTAAGCCTCTTTATAAATCTCCGATTCTGATCGTTTTGTTAAACACATGTTGTTTACGATACAGAAAAATCTACATCCTCTTGTCTCATCAAATTCACTAAATTTTCTACTCTGTCAAATGTCCGAACACTACTTAAATCATCCTACTTTTGGCTTGCTATCTCGCTTGTGTAGGATAGATGAGTTTCGTAGTTTGTTTACCACTCTCTACGCTCAAAGGTTATTTTTCCTAATTACTACTAGCCCTAATGGTGTTCAGTTCGATCCTGTTTCACGAGCAGATGCTAAGCTCATGCTCGAAAACCAGATGAGATCGACACGCCGCGAAGGTACAGTCACCGATCAAAAAACTTTACAACATATATATAAGCGAACTTTTTCTCAATGAACTCGCGTATTTCTCTCAAAGCCGCGGCAAAAATTAATCTCTATCTAGAAATTACGGCAAATCGTCCTGATGGTTATCATGATCTGGTGATGATTTTGCAAAGTATCGATTTATGCGATCGCGTTGATATTCGTAAAATTGACATTGATGCGATTCAAGTGCTTTGCAATAATCCTGAAGTACCTTGCGATCTCACTAATCTCGCTTACAAAGCCGCAGCTTTGCTCCAAGAGACTTTCCCATCTGTTGGAGGTATGGAAATTGCGATCGATAAGCGAATTCCGATGGGGGCCGGTTTAGCTGGTGGTTCCGCCAATGCCGCCGCAGTTTTGGTAGGAATTGATCGCCTTTGGGATTTGGGACTTACCGAGTCACAACTTTGTGATTTTGCAGCGCAGTTAGGCTCTGATATTCCCTTTTGTGTGGGTGGTGGCACTACCTTAGCGACAGGTCGTGGCGAAATTTTGTCACCGCTGCCCGATCTTACCGATTTAGTGTTGGTAATTTGCAAACCGCGCCAGATTGCGATCGCGACAGCATGGGCTTATCAAACTTTTCGATCGCAGGGTTTATTAGCAACCAGTCAAATTAGGGATGAAAATCTCTCCAGCCAAATCGTAGCGGCGATCGCCTCTGGTGGCGAATCTGCGCCAACTAAAATCGGGCGATTACTTTATAACGATTTGGAACGCGTGGTATTGCCTGAATATCCTGAAATAGCTGAACTCAAAAATAAATTACTTGAGCAAGAATGTCTCGGCGCAATGATGTCAGGCTCAGGATCAACGGTATTCGCGATCGCTGCTGATTTAGATCGCGCTCAGCAAATCGCTGAAGCTGTAAGAACCGATGCTATCGATGTCTGGGTAGTTAAGAGCTTGACGCGGTCTGTTTTTGATGCTTAGACTTGAAACTATAATTAGCTCCCCCATTTCCACAGGAATTCATGAAACCGCCTGTCATTATCATTTTAGGAGAGAAAAGTATTGCGATCGCTCGGCAAATTCAAACCGTAATTCCTAGTGCCATTATTTATGGCTTAGAGTCTCGCACCCAAACCGCCGATCGCCTATATGCAAAATTCAGCGAAACCGTTAGCGAATTATTTAGCGAAGGACATCCGCTTATTGGTATTTGTGCCGCAGGAATTATGATCCGATCGCTCGCGCCGTTACTATCAGACAAACGCGCTGAGCCCCCCGTAATTGCGATCGCTGAAGATGGCAGTGCGGTTGTGCCTTTATTGGGTGGACTCAATGGCGCAAATGAACTCGCTAGGGCGATCGCGGACAAGCTCAAAGTCCAGCCAGCCATCACGACCACAGGCGAGTTGCGATTTCAAACATCACTTTTAGCACCTCCCAAGGGATACCGTTTGCTAAATGATGATCAACAAACGAAGACATTTTTAGCTGATTTATTAGCAGGCGCATCAGTCGAAATTATTGGTCAAGCAGATTGGTTAAGGTCAAGCAATCTGCCCTTTGCAGATGTCGCCACGCATCGGATTGAAGTAATTTCTGATGAATTAAGATTAGAAGCGATCTATTCTCAATTAAGTTCTAATTATTTGGTATACCAAGCCGAAGCTATTCAAATCGCTCCTATTAATGGCAAACTCTCAATCATCGGCACAGGGCCAGGAGCCGCCAAATGGATGTCTCCCGAAGTCAAAGCCATTCTCGAAGATGCCACTGATTTTGTCGGTTACAAAACCTATGTGAACCTAGTTAAAGAATTTACAAGGGGAAAGACTATTCACGCCTCCGATAATCGTGTGGAACTAGATCGCGCCCGTCTTGCTCTTGATTTGGCGACCGAGGGCAAATCTGTGGTGATCGTGTCATCGGGTGATGCGGGAATTTATGGTATGGCTTCCGCAGTTTTTGAGGTTCTCGATCGCGATCCTGATCCTAAATGGAGCCAAATCCATATTCATGTTGCGCCTGGGATATCCGCAGTTCAAGCGGCGGCGGCAGCGATCGGCGCTCCGATTGGTCACGATTTCTGTATGATTTCGCTGTCAGATATTCTCAAACCTTGGCAAGTTATCGAGCAGCGATTAGCTGCCGCCGCCGAAGCAGATTTTGTAATCGCGATTTATAATCCCATTTCCACCCAACGTAGATGGCAACTTACTACCGCTAAAGAGATTTTATTAAACTGGCGATCGCCTGATACTCCTGTGATTTTAGGTCACAAGATGGGACGCAAAGGTGAAAATGTGCGCGTGATTTCTTTGGCGGAATTAGCTCCTGAACTTGCCGATATGCAAACGGTGATTATCATCGGCTCTAGTAAAACTAGGCTGTTGCAATGGGGCGATCGCTTGAGAGTGTATACGCCGCGCAAATATGAGTAGTAATAAGATGTGCGGCACGAAGT
>JAJAZG010000519.1 GCA_026785865.1 Pseudanabaena sp. CAN_BIN31 | reverse complement strand
GCTCGATGGTTTGCAGCAATTCTTCTCCCAATTTCTTTCCCAAATCCAGCTTTTGCCTCATGTCTCATATGTTATTATATGCTGGATCCATTGTTTATCTTTTTTCTTCTCTAACCCTACTTATTGAGCCGATACGATTTTATATACATCAATCACAACTGCAATGCTGGTTCAGCCTATTTCCGTACAAGATTCCCTAACTACTCACCTGTAAGTAGTTAGGCATAATAAAAACCAAAACTCAAAAAGCTGTAGCGCATGCTGCGCGTGCGTTACAGCTTTTTGAGTTTTAAGGTTTCTTTTGCCCAACTACTTAGTATGTTTTCGCGTATAGTGAAAGCGATCGCCTTTAAGCAAATTTTTAGATAAATGAGTAGAATCAATCAAGCAAATCGTCTGCAAGCACAAATTATCAACGTAAGCCAAGATAATATTGGGACTTGCATTACGTCATACGTAGTGGCGGCTTTTTATCATTTTACAGAATTGCCAGATTATGAAATGATGCGAATTCCACTTAAGGAATTTTGCGATACGCATCAATTAAAAGGGACAATTCTTTTAGCAAAAGAAGGAATCAACTCCACGATCGCAGGTAGTCGAGAAGCGATCGATGCTGTGTTGGCTTATTTGCGTAACGATCCACGACTTCAGAATTTAGAACATAAGGAATCCTATTGCCAAGGGATTCCATTTCAACGCATGAAAGTGCGACTCAAAAAAGAGATTGTGACTTTGGGTGTGCCAATTGACCCTAGATATCGGGTTGGTACTTATATTGATCCTCAAGATTGGAATGAACTAATCGCCGATCCTGATGTGATTGTAATTGATACGCGCAATAATTATGAAGTGGAATTTGGAACATTTAAAAACGCGGTTAATCCTAATTTAGAGACCTTTGGGGAATTTCCTGATTATGTACAGGAGCAACTAAATCCTAAGAGACATCAAAAAGTTGCCATGTTTTGCACAGGAGGAATTCGTTGTGAAAAGGCAAGTGCCTATATGTTGTCTCAAGGGTTTAGTGAGGTATATCACCTTAAGGGCGGTATTCTCAAATATATAGAAGAAGTCCCAAAAGAAGAGAGTATTTGGGAAGGTGAGTGTTTTGTGTTTGACGATCGCGTTAGCATCGACAAAGTTTAGAAAATATTCAATTCAAAACCCAAAAAGTAGATGCGGCGCTCCGCGCCGCATCTACTTTTTGGGTTTTATGTCCTAACATACTTGGCGATCGCTATATTTTGCAAAAATTTGCGAAATTTAACTTGCAAGAATGTTAAGGAAATGCAAAAATATTTGAGTTCGTACTTGCTAAAATGACTATGCTCGGTAAAACTCTGACTGGGCGCTATAAAATCGTCAAAGTTCTTGGCGGCGGCGGCTTCAGCCAAACATTTATTGCAGAAGATGGATATTTGCCCGACCGCCCTTCCTGTGTGATCAAGCAACTCAAGCCTGCATCATCGCAAGCAGAAATTTTAAGGATCTCCCGCGAATTATTTGATAAAGAGGCGAAAGTACTTTATCGATTGGGTAAGCATGATTGTATTCCGAGTTTATTGGCACACTTTGAAGAAGATGAAGAGTTTTTTCTCGCTCAAGAATTAGTTGAAGGCGATGTATTGACTCAAGAAATTAAGCGGGGGCAATGTTTGGGAGAGCATTACACAATTGATTTTCTGACCGATATTTTAACAACTCTCTCCTTTGTGCATCGTCAACAGGTGATTCATCGAGATATCAAGCCCAGTAATCTGATCCGTCGCGCTATTGACAAAAAAATTGTCTTAATTGATTTCGGGGCGGTCAAAGAAGTTAGCACCCAACCCATCAGCCAGTTAGGGCATACTTCGAGTCTCGTAATTGGTTCCCCCGGCTATATGCCCAATGAGCAATATAGCGGCAAGACGATGTATGCCAGCGATATCTATGCGATCGGGATGATTGCTCTGCAAGCATTGACAGGACTAGCACCAAATCAGATTCCTGAAGATCCGATGACAAGTGAGTTTTGTTGGCGCGATCGCGCTGAAGTCACGCCGACCCTTGCCGATGTGATCGATAAAATGGTGTGCTTTGATTTTCGCCAACGCTATCAATCAGCAAATGAAGTATTAGCGGCGCTGCAACCTTTACTTACGCGATCGCTTGCTAATACGATTGTTAGTGAAGTTACGCCGTTGCTTGCTAAGTTATCATCAAATGTTGACATTCCTCAAAACGAGATCAAGAGTTTAATTGAGAAACTCATTGATGATGTTTCCGATGATCTGGAAATGAGTGAAGATCCAGTGCGAGCCAAAAAGCTAATCTGCCTAGTATGTACTGGTATTTTAGAAAACGATCTCACCCGTTTAAATAATTTTAGCTTCGTGGAACTACTTCAGGATTTATATCAACAGTATCCAACTATTGAAGCTCTAAAAGAGAACTTAGTAAAATCTGTCAAAACTATCGCCGTCCCAAAGCAGCGCCAATACTTGATTGTTGCTAAATTTATTTTTAACGCAGCGTCTAAACTTTATCAACAATCAGCGATCGCCGAACCTGTAGTTTCTTCTCAATTCAATCCAAGATCTCAATCTGTTAATCAACCAGTTTCTTACTCAGTCAGCCACCTAGTGATTAATGCTGGCTCGGCGCAACTTATCGCACCAATTAATACTTCACAAAATGATCAAGAAGTAGTCAACAAATCATTCATTTCAGAAGTTCCATCAAATAGTCAATTTAGTTTTATAGAAGATGAATTACCATTACTCGATTCTTATCCCAATGATGACTCTGATATTTATGCATGGGTAGCTCATGACATTGATACAGATGCTCAGCAAATGCGTCTAAAGAAGCTCCTGCTTTATACCTATCAAGATGTGTGGGAAAGCGATCTACGTCAATTAAACAGTGTGCATTGGGCAAGTCTATTAAGAGAATTAGTTTCATTTATGCCTACTTTTGCCCAATTAGAAGCACTGCTTCAAGAAGCAATTCAAAAAGTTTCTAAACCTGCGGAGTATTTAGCGATCGGTAATTTGTTGCTCATAAAGTTAGCGCCTCTTTATCCCGATCGCGTGGATCTTAATAGTAATGTTGAAGCAATCGCCCCAATTCTTAATCAACCTAATCCTAATTTAGAAAGTAGAAATAAAATCCCCTTCGATCCTCAAATTGCTAGCAATTTATTTGACTTGCGATTGGAGATAATGCGATTTACAAGTTCCATGCGAACGAAAATCTTGTTGTTTTCAGTGCTTTATTATCCTTTCGATCCCGATCGCGATAATTGGCAAGATTTAAAAACCCATAGTCTAGATGGATTACTACGACAACTATTCTACGCATATTCTACCCTTGATAAAGCCGAAAACGCGATCGCACAAATAGCACGATCGCTAACTGAACCCAATGCTTACGATCAGTCAGCCAGTTATATTCTCCAAGTCGTCAAGACTCTATACGATCAGCTTGAAACTAAATCAATGCAACATCCTGCGGAGGGTAACTTATCACTCTCTGACGATGGTGATTTTACTCAACCAAGTGGCATTTTTTATGGCAATGATGATGATGACACTTGCCAGTTTATGTAAAACCCAAGAGCTGTAGCGGCCGCGGGGGGGGGGGCGCCGCGCGTGGGGGTTTATTTGTCGTGAAGGGCAAAAAATGGGGGGGGGTGGGGTCCCCAGGCTAAAGAAAAACAAACAGAACCCCGCG
>JAJAZG010000518.1 GCA_026785865.1 Pseudanabaena sp. CAN_BIN31 | reverse complement strand
TTTGTTAAGCCCAAAACCAGACTGCTAGGATTATCAATTTCACGCTGATAGGCTTCTAAGCTCCAGAAATTGCCTAAACAAGCACAATCGATCGCCCGTAGTTGTGATAAAAAGTTTTGATCGATTTCACTTAAATAAATTCGGGTCGATGGATTCATGTGCTGTAATTATTGGAAAACTATACAAGTAAATTAGCGATCGTCAATGTCAGAATTCTTGCCAATTGTATATCTCAGTGTGGTTAGCTTTTTTGCTTGGATTGTTAGCACACTAGCGGGTGGCGGCAGTCCTTTCATTTTAATTCCGTTAGTGAACTCGCTCATGGGAGCCGCCGCCGTTCCGCCCGTAATTACGATTGGCATGTTTTTTGGGAATGCCCATCGCGTGTTGCTGTTTTGGCGCGACATTGATTGGGAACTAACGGCTTGGTATGCACCAAGTGCGATCGTTGGGGCGATTTTGGGCGCATATACATTTACGCAAATCCATCTCGATTGGCTGCAAATAGTTATCGCGATCTTCTTGATTGTGAGCGCATTATTGTTTGAGCTAGAAAAAAGTCCAGAGCCAAAATCAGTAGAAAAATTAGTAGCGGATGCAAATCAAAACCTAGAGCTAATAACTAATGAAGAATCAGCTGTCGCTAAGCCGAAGTTCCAATTGCAAGCATGGCATATCATGCCTGCTGGCTTTCTCAAAGCTTATGTGTCTGGTTTAGTTGGGACGACAGGGCCCGTGCTCAATCCTTTTTATTTGCGCTATGGGTTGATGAAAGAGAAAATGATCGCGACCAAAGCCGCGCACATGACAATCATTCATGCATTTAAGTTGATTACTTATGTCGCATTCGCGGCTATATCAAAGGAACAATTAATTGCAGGTTTAGCGATCGGTTTAGCGGCGATACCTGCCAATCTTGTTGGTAAGGCTTTGCTCAAGCGGATGAGTCCCCATCAATTTCGCCAAATTGTGCTTACCTTTATGGCGGTCGGTGGATCTTGGATGCTGTGGGGGCAAAAAGATTTATTTTTTAATTTATTTTAAAGAGTCAAATTTATTTTAAAGAGTCAAATTTTGGCTATGATCGCGCTCCCCTTCAATGCCTAACAATGGTCTTGTCATTGCTAAGCGATCGCTAACTTTTTGTATATTTTATTTAATAAACTTAAAAAATTTATAATATAAACGTAAAAAAGCTATATAAAATTATCCCTTATACTGATTATTAAGATCCAAATAATCTCTAAAACCAGTGCTATATGAATACGCTTCCGCAGCCTCGACCAAAGATTGGTGCATTTGATAAATTGCGACAGGCTTCAGAGTTTACAGTGGCGGGAGTTGAAGATTCGATTCCGTTGCGGGTGTTGGTGCAAATTTTTGTGTTTATCAGCATTGGGGCGATGGACTCGGTGGCGAGTTCAGGGAACAGTACTTGGGCAATTCCGCTTAGCGCGATCGCCGCAGTATGGGCGTGGTATGCGCGGCGTAAGCGTAATGTAATTGTGAAATTATTCATTGCGATCGCCATGATTGCGATGTTGGTGGTATTTCTCAACGATTTGGTGCGTAATACCGATGAAACGAGATTATTGCTGGCGAGATTGCTGATCCAGTTACAGGTTTTGCATAGTTTTGACTTACCGCGCCGCAAGGATTTGGGCTATTCGATTGTGATCGGATTAATCTTGATGGCGCTAGCGGCGACCTTAAGCCAAACGATGGTATTTGCATTATGGCTAATGGCGTTTTTATTAGTTGGGTTGCCCATACTACTACTCGATCATCGATCTCGTTTAGGAGTGCAAACCCTGAGTTTTCAGCCAGAAAAAATGGGGATATCCCTATTACCACTATCAGGGCTATTAGCGATCGTCTTGGTGTTGGGATTAACCATTTTTGCCTTTTTACCGCGTTTACCTGGGTTTCAGCTTCGCAACTTCCCTGTGAGTGTCAACCTCTCAGTGCAAAGACAAATTCCTAAGGGTGGAATTTTGTCGCGACAACAGCAGCAGCAGCAGCAGCAGCAGCAGCAGTCTGGCACTAATAGCACGGGAACAGGGGGAACAGGCGGGACAGGCGGGACAGGCGGGACAGGCGGCAATAATGATCTAGAAACATTACCACCGTTGTTTGCGCCTGAAATTGATACGGCTTCTTCTGGAGCAAAACAGTTAAATACAAAGCGTAAACCTGAGTTGATGATGCGAGTGCGATCGCAGGCTGAGCTATTTTGGCGCGTGATGGCTTATGACGAATTTACAGGCAAGGGGTGGCGTATTTCTCGTAATGATCCGAGCCAAATTCGCACGCTCAAACGCAGTCCAATAAATTATGAATTCTTTTTGCCAATTCCCACCGATGCAGTTATCGGTGTCCCAAAGCAGGTAAAGCCCATTGAGATCCAAGAGGTGGTGCAAACTTATACAATTACGTCACCAAATTTCCCTAATTTAGTGCCTGCGGCGGCTGTGCCGAGGCAGATATTCTTTCCTAGCGAAGAGTTGGATGTGGATCAAGAAGGGATGATTCGTGGACCAGGCCCATTGCCTGAAGATCTCACTTATACGGTGATCTCCAATGTGGTCTCACGTAATCCTCAACAGTTGCGGCAAATGCCTAATGAATATCCGCGATCGATTCGTAATTATTATTTAAAAGTTCCTACAAATTTAGCGCCCCAAGTTCGTGAGACGGCGCTAAGTTTCTTAGCCACTGCTCAAGATGCTCAGGGTAAGCCGATCGCTTTAGATAATACTTACGATCGCGTGGTACAAATCGCCCAGAGCATTAAGCAAAGTTATGCGGTTAAGACTTTAAAATTTGACGAATCTAGAGGCGATCTGGTATCGCAATTTGTTGAGCAGGGCGGCGGTGAAGAGAGCCATTTTGTTTCAACGATGGCGGTGATGTTGCGATCGCTTGGCATTCCTACTCGCTATGTGGTCGGTTTTTCATCTGGAAAATTCAACCCATTTACAGGGCTATATGAAGTCCAAAATATTGATACGCAGTCAATGGTGGAGGTTTTCTTTCCTGTCTATGGTTGGGTTGCCTTTGATCCTGTGCCAAATCGTCCTCTATTTCCGCCATCAATCGAGAATAACCAGACCTTTGGCGTGATTCAAACCTTTTGGAATTGGGTTGCCCAATTTTTGCCAAGCCCAGTCAACAACTTTTTTACATCGCTATTTAACAATATCGCTAAGTTTTTGGGCGGCTTAGTCAGTTGGCTGATCGAAATGGGCTGGATTGGTCTTGCTTTTGGTTTAGCGATCGCCTTTGGCTTCGGGATTGGTGGTTGGGCGTTATGGCAATTTGCGATCTGGTGGTGGCAATTGCGGCGCTTACAAAAAATGCCGATTCCGCAACGGGTCTATCAACAAATGTTGCAATGGCTATCGGAGCAAGGCAAACCTAAATCTTCTTACCAAACTCCACAAGAATATGTCGTTAGTCTTGGCGATCGCGTCTCAGCCCAACAGGCATCGGCGATCGCCCAAATTACGCAGATCTATCAAGATTGGCGTTATGGCGATCGGGCGATCGGATATAGCTTAGCCACAGAGCTAAAAATGCTACTCAAACAACTAAAAGCCAAGATCTAAACTGAAAAGCAGTGGCGATCACTAGGCAATCACCACTGCTTTTAGCGATCGCCTCTTCTAACCACAAATTAAGATCGCGATCGTACAGAGTTATTTTTTGTTCGATAGTCTGAGTCATAGGCTTATAGCGATGCGATACAGCGTAGTATATCCCAAGCTGATAGAACAAGGGGCTTAAGCCCCTTGTCTGAATCTAACAATCTAGAAAAACTTCTCGTAGTCATCATGACTCCCAATCCAAAACCATGTCACTGTATCGCCTTCTAGAATACCTAGCGCACGATAATTTCTCGTTATTCGCACAGACCAAATAGATTCCTCGCTATTAATACACTTGAAATGTAAAGAAGGATGAAATGAATTCTCAGCCCACAATCGATAAGTCTTTCTTGTGCTTTGCCTGATGGTCTCATTTAGCTTTCGATACTCAACCCAGAAAGAAGGTAAAGTGAGAGATTTCATAATTGCTCGTAGTCAAGAGCAACAGCTTTGCCCTCAGCAATTTCTTGTTTAGCAAGCCTTGCTGCTGCAACTAATTTCGATTGAGTCTTTGCAAATGAATTATCCCATTTAATCTCATCTTGTAAGTCGTTGATGTATTCCCTTAAATGATCTGTAACTCTCTCCTGCAAACTGACAGGTAAAGTTTCCATTATTTTAACAAGCGTTGTAATTGAAGGTGACGACATATTTGTAATGCTCAACTAGAAGTTATAGGTATAAAGCTAATGCAGATTTATTCTTTTTATATCGATTACCTCTAAGCGATCGCGATCTCTTAGAGGTATCTGTTTGATTACTTCTGAGGCTTAATTTTTAATCATATATAATTAAATAAAGAAAGAAAAAAACATATTTAAGAAATATGCTTAGATCCAAATAATTTAACTTCTGAATCTTCAATAACTCGATTCATTTTTTCTATAATTTTTTTGTCAATTATTACAGTATTTTTTAAAATTTTATTTAATTCACTAGTTTGAAGTAACCATTCTGAATTCCATAAAGAAATGCTATTAGTTTCATCTATTACCTTATTACATAGTGTTTCCCCGAAAAGTATACTATCATCTATTTTTAGGGTAACTCTCTGAAGCCAAATTTCAAGGTATCCTATGTTTGGTAAATTTTTAAACCGATTTATAATATCTTTTATAAGTTCTTTTTTATTATCTTCAGATTTAATTAAAGATAGTAACTTACTAAGAATAGCTGACGAGATAGGATACGTTCTAGGATTTATACAAGCAATATCTACCAAAATGCTTACTAGCACTAAAATACTGTCATCTTTAACTTTATTAGTATGCTCAATCCTATCAAAAAACTTAGTTAAAGCCTTATCTACACTTCCTGAGTTTGGATACCTATATGATAAATCATGAATATAAATAAGATGTTCTTGTAAACTTTTTCCTCTTGAGGGATTCAAAATATAATAAAGCTTGTCTTGTTTAATAGAGTTCTTAATAACATTATCAGATGAAAATGTCTTTTGTGGATTTAATTGAAGATTATAAATAGATAATATATCAGTCAAATTCTTAACTATTAGATCCGCAGAGTATGGATTATTCGTAAAAATCCTGTAATCATCCCGATAGCGAATAATTTGATACTCAACTACACCCATTTCTTTTAGCTTGTTTGATAGTTCATAATCAACACAGCACAAAACTATTTCAGCAATGAAATCCATTAAAACACTTCCCTGCGGTATTCCATTAGTCTGACCAAATGACATATCTTGAAGATGCCAATCTATAATATTACCTACTAATTGACTATTACTTTTGTTATTTTTTGCTACTTCTTTCGTGTGTAAAGCCCATACTATTGAGTGTGTGTAGATAGAACTATAACAATTAGCAATATCAGTATGCAAAATGTATTCATATTTTAGAGCTAAACAGATTGACTTTTGTTCTACTGATTCCCACCATGTATTGATTAGGGCTGCTTTATCAGACAAATAGTTATCTGATTCAACTGGAAGGCTAATACATTGAATCTCATTATTACTAGTAAGCTCGTTGATTCTATTAGTAATCGTTTCCCAATTTCTTTCTTCTGTTATTTTATGTACAAGAGAGACATAAATGACGGGATGAATTATTTGGAAAGGTCTCCATGCAAATTTACCATCCTTATTATTTAAAAACTTATAATTAACGGCTTCAACGTTTCTGGGAGATTTTACATCTCTATCATAAAAGCTTTGAATTTCTTTTCCCCGAATCACTTTTGCTATCTTGTTAAGGAGTTTTTGAAAGGTAAAATAATTTGGCAAATCAAAACTAAAGTAGCTCTTTTCCTTTAGAAAAAAATCCCTTGCTTCATTATGAGATAGTTCTATGATTACTCTAGTCTTTTTCGCTTTTTCTTGATTGCCACCATTTTCTTTAGGACTAGGCAGATTAGACTTTCGGAGACGAACAAACTTAACAAAATCATACCAAAAATCTCTAATTTCTTTCATCTTTAATTTGCTTACCAGAAATCAGTAATGAGTATAGCATCAACATCACGGCTAAACTGCCATGTTTTAGGAAAATTTACAGATTTATAATCTGGATTAGCCTTTACAACCTTTAGCGCATCCTCAAAAGCTTTTTGGAATAACTCAGGACTGTTGATATAGACTTTTAAACTTGGAGACTGTTCGAGAATGTCTTGGATATTGTTGCGAGTCCTCGCAATTGTGACCACCCACCCTGCATAGTCATATTCACTCTTGACATAGCAACGCTTGAGAATATGCTCTATAAGTGTCGTTAATCTTCGCTTGAGTTCACGTCTATCTCTACCCGCCAAACCTTCTAACTCCTCAATTAAGTTTTCGACATCTAGATTCTGAAAATCACCTGCTTTTAACTTAGAGATCGCCTCTTCTAACCACAAATTAAGATCGCGATCGTACAGAGTTATTTTTTGTTCGATTGTCTGGGTCATAAGTTTAGGCGATGCGATACAGCATTTACAAAGTATATCTCAAACTTATAGAACAAGGGGCTTAAGCCCCTTGCCTGAATCTAATTACTCAATCCCATCAAGGGGCGCAAAACCTTGACGCTGAGTGTTCTCAGTAATCGACCTTGGCTCAAGGAACTGCAATAGATAATCGCGTCCGCCAGCCTTCGAGCCGATACCGCTTAGCTTGAAGCCACCGAAGGGATGGCGATCAACTAATGCGCCTGTAATGCCGCGATTGATGTAGAGATTACCTACTTCAAACTCGCGATAGGCGCGTTCGATATGGGAAGGAGTGCGCGAATATAAGCCGCCAGTGAGAGCAAAGTTTGTGCCATTAGCGATCGCCATGGCCTCATCAAAACTCTGTGCCTTGATTACTGCTAGTACGGGGCCAAAGATTTCTTCTTGCGCGATCGCACTATCAGGATCAACATCGCTAAAAATGGTGGGGCTAACATAGAAGCCATGATCGGGAACTTGTCCTTCATAGGCAAGCTTTGCGGTTTCTTTCCCTTTGGCAATATAGCCTTGGATATTCTTTTGAGCAGCGCCATCAATGACGGCGCTAAGTTTAGTATCAGGTAGATGAGCTTCGCCCACTTTAAGAGAACGAGTTGCTTCCACTAATCTCTCTAGGAAGTTGTCATAGACAGGCGCAAGCACGATCGCACGAGAACAAGCGGAACATTTTTGACCCGCGAATCCAAAAGTGGAATTCATCACACCGACTACGGCTTGATCGAGATCGGCGCTTTCATCGACGATGATGCCATTTTTACCACCCATTTCAGCGATGACGCGCTTCATATGTTTTTGCTTAGGACGCAAAATAGATGCATCAGTGACAATCTGGCAGCCGACTTGTTGCGAACCTGTGAAGGCGATTAGATGCACATCAGGATGTTTGACCAAATGAGAACCAACGGTCGAACCCTTAGAAGGAAGATAAGTGAATACACCAGTCGGTAATCCTGCGGCTTGGAGAACTTCGGCAATTTTCGAGCCAATTACTGAAGACTGTTCGGCGGGTTTGAGGATGACGGTATTACCTGCGGCGATCGCAGCCACACTCATACCCAATGCGATCGCAAAGGGGAAATTCCAAGGCGAAATCACGACCACTACGCCGCGAGGTTGATAGATATAAGTATTATCTTCACCCGGAATATTACGCTGTTCGCCACTTTCGAGACGTTCCATTTCCTTGGCATAGTAGCGACAGAAATCGATCGCTTCGGAGACTTCGGCATCACCTTCACGAATTGGCTTGGCAACTTCCCAACAAATCCACGCAGTTAGTTCTTCGCGCTGAGTTTCCATGATGTCGGCCGCTTTACGGAGAATATCGCCACGTTGTTTTGCACTGAGCTTTTTCCATCCTGCAAAGGCAGTTTTGGCATATTTAACCGCTTCATCGGCTTGCTCAATACTCGCTAAACCGATATTACCAACGACTTCTGAAGAATTAGCAGGATTGACTGATTCTGCATAGTTTTCAGTTTGGACAGCTTGACCATTGATGATCGGCAAATAGGTCTTACCGAGTTGATCGCGAACTGTTTGTAATGCAGTTTGAGCGGCTTCCCGATCGCTAGTTATCGCATAGTCGCGATCGCTAGAGTTCACAAATCCATCAAAAACGTTAATTGCGGGTGCGCCTTTGCCATTTTTTAGATAGTTGAGATCGCGATCGGTATGAACAGGAGCAGCAACTAGCTCATTAATCGAGCGTGACTCACTGCCACTCATGCGAAGGAAAGAACTATTGGCGGTATTCTCTAACAAGCGGCGAATCAAGTAGGACATTCCGGGAATCAATTCGCCAAAAGGACAATAGACACGCACTCGATAGCCCATATCAGCGATCGCCTTCGCAAATTTGTCACCCATACCATAGAGACATTGGGCTTCAAAGGCGCGACTGGGGATATTTAGGGTTTGAACGATCGCGATCGCCTTAGCTAGCGATCGGGCATTATGACTACCGATCGCCGCATAGAGATATTGATGATTTTCGAGCAAAATCTGAATCAAGCGCTCGTAGTTCGCATCAGTGGAGACTTTATCCGAGAATACTGGCAAAACCCAACCCTGTTGATAAGCGCGAATTGTCTCGCGATCCCAATATGCTCCTTTGACTAAGCGCACGGTGACAGGTTTACCGCGTTGTTTTGCCCACTCGACAAGAGCGAGTAAATCCTGCTCGCTATCACGAAGATAGCCTTGCAAAGTAATACCAACATCGGTGCGATCGCAAAATTCTGGCTCTGTTAAAACTTGCTTGAGAATTTGCAATGTGAGTGATTTAAACTCATACTGCTCCATGTCAAAATGAATCCCACAGCCTAAAGCTTGCGCCTTACGCAATAAAATTCTGGCTGGTTCGCTAACTTTTTCAGTCGTTTTAACTGGATCAAGCGGATCGAATTGCGAATAGAAAGCACTGAGTTTTACGGAAACTTGGACTCGATTAAGTGATTCACCATCAGCTTTATCAATTTGCTCAACGGTTGACCAGTTCTTCGCCTTGCTAGACAAATCTTCCATCATGCCGATATAGCGATTGAGATAGCCTTCAGCTTCTACTTCACTAATAACAGCCTCACCAAGCAAATCCATCGTAAAGGCATAGCGATCGCGTCTTAGTTTCTCAATCGATTTGGTTGCTTCGGATAAGTTCTCACCGCAGATGTATCGCTTAGCCAAAGTTGCCACCGAAGTCGATAAGGCGATCGCCGCCGTTGTTGCGGTAATCGAGTTAGGGTTATCGGTACTGAAATTTAACAAACTCCGCAAAGCAGGAACATCAACAGCATTACTTGCTAGATATTCGTGCATATGACGAGCGATTTCTGATTTGCTTTGCAATGCAGGCAAGCAATCAATCAGGCGGAACAATTGCACCCGCAAGCCTTCATTTTCCATCGTCCAAGCCATCAGCTTGTCATCAAGGCGTAAGTCGTCTTTAAGTTGCGATAACTTTGCCCAAAGAGAACTTTTCTCGGAGCCACTTAAGATCTTTTTAGCGATTTCCTGTGTCTTGGCTTCATACTTTGATGTATCTAGATGAGAAACTAGATTTTTTTGCTGTGTTTGGCTAATCACGACTGTAATCCATAATTATTGCGATCAAATATTGTAACTAGCAACTATCTTTAGATTGTTGTTAGCTTTTTTAATTATAGATTGAAAATTAATGGCGATAACTCTTGCTATTTATAGGTTTTTGGCGATCACCTAGTTTAAAATTTAGCGACAATTGTAGACAAGTCATGACAATGACAATAATACTGCCGCCTGAGAATTGTTTTTTGTGATGAGTAGGTATTCAATGCCTGTAACTTTTAGTTTCACATTGCGCTGCTACATTAATTTCATTGATTATTGTGGGAATAATGGTATCAGTACCTTTAGAACCATTGCTGTCTTATGCTCGTACCGCCTTCAAAAGATTATTTAAAGTATTGCAATAGAATGAAATCAAGGAAAATTGGCTTTTAATATTTTTACTTAAATAATTGGGGATTCGCTATGTTGTACGCATCAAAAATTGTCATAGGGGTAAAAACCAGCGATCGCGAAGGTTTGCTGGGGACGGTCGAACAGTCAACTCTGCCACTGCAAAACACCGTCGGCGTAAGTTTACTACTGGTCTTGCTATGGGGCGCAATTGCTGCAACTGGTTATAATTATTGGCACTTGCGAAAAAATCGACAACGACTAAGGATCGAGAAGCTCA
>JAJAZG010000517.1 GCA_026785865.1 Pseudanabaena sp. CAN_BIN31 | reverse complement strand
TTGGCAAGTTCGACTACTTCCACAAGTCCATTGGCGTTATTGTTGCAAGGCGATCGCCCCTTATTTAACTGGCTCGAAAGTGCAGTTCCGAATTCGCAATCTAATCCGCAATTCAATCCTATATTTAGCGGCTCTATTCAAATCCCCAATCTTGGATTTACGCAATTGTTAACGCAACTACCAACATCAGAGGCTTTGTTAGTCGCGATCGCCAATCCTGAAAATGGGGTCTTAACAACCGAGCGCAGTCGCCTCTTGAGTTATTCCTTTGAAGCCTCGCCAATTCAGCTAATCAGCATGTTATTGGGTAATGAACTGGCGACAAGTAACCAAGATAATCCGATCGACCCTGCTACTGACAGCGCCAATCGTCGCCTTGCCACCGCCTTTAACTTCTTGCTGACCAGTAATGGTGACACCGTAACTGCATTCCTCCGCGCCATTGGAGTTAGCACCACCGAGAAAAGCGGTTTTGCGATCGCTCCCGATCAACTCTCAAATCTGAAGAATTAGAGACCATGAAAAAAGTAAACAGCAACAAAGTAAAAGTTACATTAAGGCAGCTTGTAAAAATAAGTTACTCACAATTTTCAATAGCCTTAACAAGCGGCTTAACAAGGGGCTTAAGCCCCTTGCCTGTAGTCTTGATCGGCAGCGTCGGTATTTTCTTTGCTACAGACCATCTAGCGATCGCCGAAACCACGACCCAAAATTATCAAATTACGGTAAATAGCGATCGCGATGACGAGATTCAAGCCGATCGCGAATTAACTTTGCGTGAAGCAATTGCGATCGCTAATGGCAGTCTTGCCCTAGATCGTCTCAGTGATACCGAACGCACTCAGATAAAACCATTGGTTAATCAAAAAGGCTCACAAATTAGTTTTAATTTGCCAAGCGATCGCACCACAATTAGATTACGCAAAGCTTTACCTGATATTAGTAGTCCAAACTTAATTCTTGATGGTACGACCCAAACAGGCTATGACCCTCAAAGCTCTTTTGCTCAAGAATTAGCGATTCCCAAACCAATTGTGGCGATCGCCCCTGTCGATGGCGTGGAGATTTTTCGCGGTCTGACGATTGTTGCTGATGGCGTGACGATCAAGGGTTTAAGTATTTATGGTTTTAATGCGATCGAAAGCGTCCCCACGACTACGCCATCCGCAGATATTTTCATTTCCCACATCGCGCCGCCGCCTGACACCAGCCAACAGCAGCAACTCGCTAAGTTTGCACCCTTTTATGACAGCAATCGTCCGCCCCAAGGTGTCATCCTCGAAGCCAATTGGCTCGGCATCACTCCCACGGGCGCAATGCCCAAACAACCTTCTAGTTTTGGGGTTTATCTATTTAATAGTACGGATGCGATCGTGCGCCGTAATCGAATTGCTTTTCATGAAGGTAGTGGTATTGTCACATCGGTAAGGGCAACAGGAGCGCAGATTATTGAAAATGTGATTGCTAGCAATGGTTTTGATGGAATGCCGCACGGAATTTATCTGGAAGGTGAAATCGCTAATTTGCGAATCAAGGGTAATACTCTCTGTGCCAATGATGGCAGTGGGGTCTATTTATTCAAACCGAGTGGCGCGATCACCATTGAAGATAACCGCATTTTGTTTAATGATCGCAGCACAAGATATGCCGCCATTTATCTGATGGGTAACGATCATCAAGTCACTAATAATCAAATTCGCAATCAAAACGGTGCGGGTATCGCGATCGCGGCTTTCCCGAAAAGCGATCGCAACCTGATTCGTAAAAATACTTTTTCGGCGCTGACTGGACTAAGTATTGACTTGATCGCCCAGCGTCATGTTAGCGATCGCGACTTTATGACAGGCGATGGGGTTAACCTTCCTCGTGATTCTAATTTTCGGCGGGTGGATACTGCCAATGGCGCAATCAATGCTCCGAAATTCTTGGCTAATGCTTTCCCGATGTTTACGCCGAACCTAGTCAATATCGATGGTACTGCCGATCCTGATACGGAAGTCGATATTTATCGCGTCACTGGCAAGATTAATCCAAATCTGCCCTATGGCGCTCTCAGTGAATATCTCACTACGGTCAAAACTGATGCTGATGGCAAATTTGGCGTATCACTGCCTGAGCTAAAAGTCGGTGATGTGATTAGCGCGATCGCCACTGATCCGCAATATGGCACTTCTGAACCCGCTTTTAATGCTCAGATCGTCAATCCCGATCTCTCTGTTCCTGCGATCGCAAATACTGCATCAACTATTCCTGCTTGTACTACTCCACCGCAAGTTGTACAAGTTCCGCCGCCAGTTGTGCAGGTTCCGCCCGATCCGATTGTTCTATCAGTGCCGCGTCAAGTTCACTTTGCCCTCGATCGCGATGAGATTAGCCCTAAAACTGCTCAAATTCTCAATCGCATTGCTGCCGTGTTAAAACAATATCCCACGATTATGATTACGCTCCAAGGTCATACCGATCCTAGAGCCAGTGGCGCTTATAACCTCGAATTAGGTTTTAGGCGATCGCGATCGGTTCGCAATTACCTGATGCGACAGGGTGTTGCCTCAGAACGAATGACGGTGCGATCGCTTGGCGAAATTCAACGCACCTCGCAGAATAATCAGGTTATTGACTATGCACGCGATCGGCGAGTTGAGATTGAATTTGCTGATGTTCGTGATGTCGAAATTCGGTTTGAAGTTCAACAAGAAGATTTACAACTGGAAGAGTGAGGATGAATTGGTACAGAGTTACGTTGAAATTTGAACAAGAACCCAAGTAAACAATAAAATCGAATCCAACTGATTATGAGACTAGGAAAATTGACGGCTACTAAATTCATGGGATGGTTGCGCTTAAGAGGTCAGTATCTGCTCATGGCAATTTTTACCTTCATCATTATTTGGGTAACTGCTGAACGTTTTGTGCTGCCAGCGATCGCTGAGGGTAGCTTTCAACTTGGGCCTAGCCCTGGAACAGCCCTGAGCAATCAAGCCCTGATTGAATATGATTCCCCATACAGCGACCCTGGATCAACCACAACAGGTATTCAGCAACTGAATCGACCACTTTATATAGATATTGCCTCTGCGGGAGAGGTAATTAATGTTAGTGCCTGTGGAAATAACTTTACCGATGATTGGGAAGTAGATCTTTACTATCTTGGGATTGATGTTGCTGATCTTCCTGCTGGCAGTAGTTATCCTCCCTTCTCTGGCTCACTGGTGTTTGGACAGGTCGGAGATGCGACAACAAGTGATGTTAACTTCAGAGGTCAAGGTACGTTTGGCACTGTCGCTACCAATGCTACTTGCAATCAGTACAACCTACTAAGTACTGCCAATATGGACTTGTTGACACCAGCCCCTCCTTTCACCACCGACGGTAGTGTCATTAAATACACAACTACTCAGTCTGGAGTCTATGAAGTGCGATTGAGAAACCGCACTAATGGAAGTAATCCTCCAGTCGATTTTCGTCAATTCGATATTTCAGTGACTACGTCCACAGCCGCAAACCCTAATCCACAGACTGCTTCGGGTAGGCTTTGGTCTTACGTTTGGGGCTTTAACGCTAACTCATTTGACGATGCTAACTCGACGGATGGTGACTATTATATTGTCGTGCCTGGCGGAGTGTCTGGCACCAATTTTGTGTGGAGACTAGATTTAAACCACTTCGCTGGATTTGTCTATCAGTTAGTCGCCAATAATCGAGGTGTTGATTCCCCAAATTCTCTTGGAGTAAATGTGCGGGGAATAAGTGTACCAATCCCTGGCAATAACGTCACGCCGCAATACCGACAGTATCTCAGCTTTCCGACAGCCAAAACCTATACCAGACCAACCAGTGGTCCGACAATCAGTAATCTACGTTTTGAAGACAACACTGGGGAAGATGATGTAATTACTCCCGGTTTAACCACGGGGATACAAGACACAGGTTTCTTTCGATTTACATCTAGCCTTCCTGGTACTTATGAAATCATTATTGATACCAATCAAGATGGTTCTTTTGCATTAGGAGATGTCCAGCTAAGGGGCGACACTGACGCTTTTGGGAATGTTTCTGCTGAGTGGAATGGCAGAAATAATTTGGGCGTTACTTTGCCAGTTGGTACTTACAATGCTCAAGTCAGAGCGATCATTGGTGAGTATCACTTTATTGCAGGTGATGTGGAAACTAGTGGCGGTACATTTAATGGCTTGACACTTAGTGAAGCGACTCCAGGTGCTCCAACTCCGAACGTACCAGTTTATTGGGATGATGTTACGGTTTTAGGACCAAGCGGAGGAGCCACTATTCCCAATGGTCAGCTATCAAATACCATAGCAGGAAGGCATACTTGGGGTTCTGCCTACGGCAATAGTTCGCAAGGTTCTAATGGCAATAGTTGGGGCGATCGCCGTTATATCGACACCTATGTATATGGCAACTTTACGGTGGGAAATGTTCCTGCGATTATTGCTGATGCGGAAAGCCGCGACTACGGAGATGCTCCAGATACTTATGGTACTGATAGAACTAATAGCAGCTCGGAAGGGATTGGTCCGAGCCAAATATTAAGTCTGAACACCCTATTAGGGACAGTCGCGACTGACTCAGAGGCTAATGGCCAGCCAACTACCACGGCTAATGGAGACGATATTAATGGAACCGATGATGAAGATAGCGTGGCAAGTTTCGCAACATTGACCACCAATGCAACTAGTTATAGTGTCACCATTAGGGTAAAAAACACGCCTGTTGTAGCAGCTTCTGCCTATCTTGGTGGATGGATTGATTTCAACAAAGATGGTAAATTCACCGCTTCTGAAGGTGTGATTCAAGTAGTTCCCAATGCCACCAATGGAAATGTGACCTTGACTTGGACGGGTCTATCTGGGTTGACTATAGGCAACACGATCGCCAGATTTCGGATAAATAATGCTCTATTAACTACCTCTGATTTCATTGGTGGCTCAGCAAAGGGTAACGGAGAAGTTGAAGACTATCAATTAGCAATAGTTGCGCCTGCCTCAACTGAAGATTATGGAGATGCTCCTGACACTGGCATAGGAACCGCTACAGGCAATTACCAAACCACGCAGTCTGACGGTGGTGCGAGGCATACCGTAGTTGCAGGATTGCGGCTAGGAACTAATGTTGACATTGATGATGGTACATTACAAAACCTCAATGCTGATGCTGATGACATCAATGGGATCGGTGGTACTGGACCTGATGATGAAGATGGCGTGACTACTTTTCCGACAATTACTACCGCTCCTAACGTTAGCTATACCGTTAGTAACGTTGCAGTTACTAACACAACAGGAGCTAATGCTTTTCTGGTTGGTTACATCGACTTCAATAAAGATGGTGTATTTAATAACGCCGCTCCCGAACGATCAGCGACTGTTACAATTCCCAATAATGGCACAACGGCTAATGTCACATTTACCAATGTACCTGCGGGTATAACTGCGGGAAACACATACGCCCGTTTTCGGATCAGTAGTACCCAATCTCAAGCTGAAAGCTCAATTGGGGCATCAACTTCTGGAGAGGTCGAAGATTATCGAATTTCGATTGTCAATACGGCGGCGATCGACTATGGTGATGCTGTTGACACAGGGGCTGGCACTGGGATAGGAAATTACACAACCCTTTTGTCTCAAGGTGGTCCTAGTCACAACATCATCCCAGAGTTAAGACTGGGCGCTTTGATTGATGCTGAGACTGGAACTCTGCAAAATCCTGCCGCCACTGCTGATGACACAACTAATACAGATGACGAAGATGGTGTGGCAAGTTTCCCAACGCTTACCACCGTTTCTGGCTTAACCTACACCCTTCCTGTAACTTTCAGTAATACCACAGGCGGCAATGCTTTTTTGGTGGGTTACATTGACTTCAATCGGGACGGGGATTTTCTCGATGCTGGTGAACAATCAGTGACCGTAACCGTCGCCAATGGCTCCACTAGTGCCAATTTGCTCTTTACTACTCCTGCGGGTATCAGTGCTGGTACTTCCTATGCGCGGATCAGAATCAGTAGTACTCAGGCACAGGCGCAAAGCTCGGTCGGTACATCTACCTCTGGTGAAGTGGAAGACTATTCGGTTACGATTATTGCCACTGATTATGGTGACGCTCCTGACGCATCGGCAGGAACTACTGTCGGCAATTACAACACTAGAGCCGTAGATGCTGGGGCAAGTCATATAATCGTTACAGGCTTATCTTTGGGTAATACCATTGATGCTGACGATGGCACTTTGCAGAATGCTAACGCCGATGCTGACGACACAACTAATAGTGGAGCATTGGATGATGAAGATGGTGTAATTGCTTTTCCCGCTCTTACTGATGCCACAGCTCAGAACTATCTTGTCCAAGTTGCTACGAACAATAATACTGGGGCAAATGCTTTTTTAGTTGGTTACATCGACTTCAATCGCGATGGTGATTTTTCTGATCCTAATGAGCAATCGGGATTGGTGACTGTTGACAACAATGGACTAAATACTGCCGTTGTTAGCTTTACAACTCCCACATTATCAGCGAATATCACTGCTGGTGTCACCTATGCCCGTTTCCGATATAGTAACACTCAAGCGCAAGCTGAATCACCTACGGACGCATCCACATCTGGTGAAGTGGAAGATTATAGATTAACAATTATCTCTTCAACAGCCTCAGTTGATTATGGTGATGCTCCTGACGCATCGGCAGGAACTGCGGTCGGCAACTATAACACCAGAGCCGCAGACAGTGGGGCAAGTCATACGATCGTTCCAGGTTTGCGTCTTGGGACTCAGGTTGATGCAGACAGCGGCTCACTCAACAACGCCAATGCTGATGCCGATGACACATTAAACACAGGCTCCACAGATGATGAGGATGCTGTAGCCTCTTTCGCAGAACTAAACACAGTGTCAGGGCTGACCTATACAGTTAATCTGACTGTGACGAATACAACATTGAATAATGCGTTTGTCAGTGGATTTATCGACTTTAACCGCGATGGTGACTTCCTTGATCCGAATGAGCAGTCATTCACTAGTATTCCAAATAATGCGACTACGGCTACCCTTAACTTCAATACTCCTTCTGGCATGACCACAGGTGATACCTATGCGCGTTTTCGGATTAGCAGTAGCCAATCTCAGATCGTCACTGCAACAGGTGCATCTTTTTCGGGTGAAGTTGAAGATTACAGAATTACAATTGTGCCGCCAAGAGATTATGGCGATGCACCAGATACTACTAATGCAGCCCTTGCAAATGATTACCAAACAACTCTTGCTAATGGTGGCGCAAGTCATACAATCCTTGCCACGTTAAAACTAGGTGCAAATGCGCCTGATGCGGACAATGGTTCACTGCAAAATATTAATGCTAACGCTGATGATAACAATGGTATTCCCGATGACGAGGATGGAGTTGCCAGTTTCCCAGTTATTAGTGCTGCAAGTACAAGCTACACATTGAGTGTATCGGTGAACAATACTAGTGGCAGTCTTGCGTATTTAGTCGGTTGGATTGACTTCAATAAAAATGGTGTATTTGAAACATCTGAAGGTTCTACCGTTTTGAATGTAGCCTCGCCGACAACTACTTCGGTGAATCTTAACTGGTCATCCATAGCGGGATTGCCCCAACCTGGTGATACCTATGTCCATTTGCGACTTAGTACTGTTGTCCTTACAAACAGTGCTATTGACGCGATCGGACTTAAGGGAAATGGAGAGGTTGAGGACTATAAAATTACTGTGGCGGTTTCTCCAGGTTTCAACCTTGTCAAACGGATTACAGCTATCAATTTGACTCCCATAACTACTTTTGTCGATGATCCAGGTAGCCTCAACGACAATGATGATAAGTGGCCAGATAATAATGCGTTGCCTTCGATTAACAAATATTTAGCAGGCGCGATCGCCTGTAATAGTGGGAATACCTGTAATTCAATTGCGGGGGTTAAGCCTAACGATAATGTTGAGTTCACGATCTATTTCCTATCCAATGGTACGGATGCTCTCAAGAATGTCAAAATCTGCGATCGTATTCCTGCCAATACGACATTTAGACCTGATACTTATGCTGTAGGTAAAGGAATTTTATTAGGCTGGGACAGTACCGCATTAGCTGATCCAAGCACATTGACAGGTACTGTCCAACTTACCAATATCATCGATGTTCCAACTGCTGACAAGGGTAAATTTGTGGCTGCGCTAACTGCCTTAGATAATCCTCCTTGTGGAAGCACAACGAATACTGATGGTGGAGTCGTTGTGGATGTGGTTTCAGGGGCAACTATTGTGCCGATCGCCACAGGAGCAGGTGCGCCAGTTAACTCTTACGGCTTTGTCCGTTTCAATGTCACGGTCAATTAGTAAAAACTAAAAACATGAAATTTGCACGCCATCTCGACTACAACCTCTATCTGCCACTGCCCGAAAAGATCCCTAAATGCGATCACCTCGAGACGGGGGGCTAAATCTTAACCATCAGGATTAGCTCGATTTGCATTACAGACTTGATCATCTTAAACAATCTCTAAAAACACCATGAAACTCAAGCCACGTTCTCGTTTTTATACAAAATTACTTCTAACTTCAGCCTTTCTCTTAAGCGGTAGCCTCTCATTAGCTCAGTTAGCACTAGGGCAGCCAGTGACTTCTGCTCGTGCTGGCGTGGAGATTACCAACACAGCCACAGGTAGCTTTGAGGGCAGCACATCAGGAACGTCAGGCACAGTCACATCAAACACCGTCACCTTGTCAGTCCAAGAAGTTGCGGGTATCCTCTTAGTTCCTAAAGGGACAGCGACACAACCATCAACAACTACACTTGCGACAGATTTCTCCTCGGTAACTCCAGGTCCTTATCAAGGCACACAGGGCATTAACAGGGGCGATGTTGTCTATTTTGACTTCACGATTACGAATATAGGCAACAGTCCAACCGCGATTTTTATTCCAAGTATCGCCACCACTAATGGAACTCAGCGCGGTATTAATGTTATTGAGGTCGATCCTGATGGTGCAGTAGTAACCAATGCTCCTACAACATTGAATGTGCCTGTAACCGCAGGCGGTACTGACACCATTACCCTACTCGGTGCAACTAATGGCTATATTCCTGTCAATGGTACGGTTACTGTCAGAGTTGCAGTGGAAGTGACAGGATTGAATGTTGGTGATGTCACTACCGTTATCTTGGGTAATACGGCTGTGGCTAACGGTCAGAACGAAGATTATGTCGCTTCTGCTGATCCCATTAATCGCGATGTATTTACTTCCGATCTTGCTAACGGAACCGTAATTCCCACAACTGGCTATGCGGCAGGTGTACCGCCCAACACTGGCTATGCTGGTGCTGGTAGGGGGATCGACCAAACCGTTGAGACCAATGGCGCTCCTGTAAATGGTGATGCTGCCTTGTTTAGAAAAGAAGCAAGTAACACAATTACTACAGCGATTACCGCCGCGATCGACTATGGTGATGCTCCAACACCTTTTAGAACCGTGTTGGTTCCTGCCTCTTCATATTCTGGTAGTGGTGCTAGCCATATTATCGATGCCAATCTCAAACTAGGTACGGCTGTCACTGACGCTGAAGCTGATGGACAGCCAACCATAAACGCCGATGGTGATAATACGAACGGCAGTACACCGAATGATGAAGATGGTGTTTCTGTAGATGGTGGTACAACCTTTAGTAGCACGATGCCTCCTCTACCCAGCAGTGCAACCACCTATTCAGTTACGCTCAGAGCTACTAACACTACAGGTAGCAGTGCCTTCCTAGTGGGTTGGATTGACTTTAATCAAAACGGTCTTGTTGATGCTGGAGAAAGTGCGTTTCGTAATGCTGGTAGCAATCCAATCGATGCCATTCCTGCAAATACAGCCGCCGCTAATTACACGCTGACTTGGACTGTTCCTGCTGGATTGGCTCCTGGGCTGAGATATGCACGCTTCCGCTTGAGCACTGATGTCAATGTCTATGGTAATAGTCTCACCATCCCCGTTCTCCAACCTAGCACTCCTTTGGGTATTGGTGAAGTTGAAGACTATGTAATCAACCGAGTTCCTGGCATCAACGTCATCAAGAGGATTACTGCGATCACTAATAGCATTACCAACACTACCACCCAAATCACTGACAACCTCGTTGGAACCCCCGTTACTATCGGCACTGGAATTACTGACCACAACGACTCTAAATGGCCAGCTCCAAAGTCACAGTATTTGCGTGGAGGTATTGCCTGTACCGCTACTGGTTCAAACTGTAATGCTGGAGCGATTACAGGAGCTAAGCCCAATGATTTAGTGGAATACACGATCTACTTTGTCTCCAATGGTACTGATGATCTTACCAAAGTAAATATCTGCGATCGCATTCCCGCAAACACTACCTTCGAGCCTAACACCTATGGTGCAGGTAACGGAATTCTCTTTGGATGGTATAAAAACACCACTGGTGTATTACCAGATCCTGCCAACTCAACGTTGGGAACGACTAAGTTTGCATTGACAAACGGAACAGGAGACGACGAAGGAGAGTTCTTTGCTAGCGCAGCTTTGCCTACTCTACCTTGCGGCGGAACTGGGAATGCTAATGGCGGTATCGTAGTCAATATTGGAGCAGCAACTACAGTTCCTGCGGCTACAGCATCAGGTGCTCCCATCAAGTCCTACGGTTTTGTGCGCTTCAAGGTCAAAGTCAACTAAAACCTTTCCATCAGGGCTAACTGTCTAATCGCAGTTAGCCCCATCAGGAGGAGTCATTTCACAGCTAAAACATTTTTATGTCAACCCCATTTGTTCACACATCGATTCGCCTACTTGTAAGCTCTGCCATCATTCTCGGCAGCTACTTCGCACTATCCAAATCGGTTTTAGCGGCTCCTCCTCCTATTAGCAACACCAGCACAGGCAGCTTTGAGGCAACTTCATCAACCGCCACTGGCACAGTAACCTCCAACCTTACAGTTACAGATGTCACTGGCTCTCCCATCATTACCCTAGTCAAACGAATCACCGCAATTAACGGTGTGGCTGTTACTGGATTTGTAGATGATCCAGCCCCCCCCGATGATACTGATCCGAAATGGCCAGATAGTGATGGCGTTCCTAACAATAATGTCAATGACTATTTGAGAGGCGCGATCGCCTGTCCTACTACTGGTATCTGCCCCGCACCCCAACCGACTCAAACCATAGAATATACGATTTATTTCCTGTCGAATGGCAATACCAACGCAACCAATGTCACCATTTGCGACCTTATTCCCGCAAATACTACTTTTGTCAGTGGAGCTTACAACATCGTTGGCGGCGGCAGTAACCTAGATATCGCCTTCTTAAATAGTACGTCATTACAAATTCCGCCAAATGCTTATCTGACAGGACTCTCTGACAGCGATCGCGGCAACTTCTATCCACCCAACACTCTACCACCCACAACCTGTAAAAAGCCTACTACTAATGCGACTCTAACTGCATCTGATAACACCAATGGATTAGTAGTAGTTGACGTTGCTAAGAAAACAGCTAGCGAAATCCTTCCTCTTGCAATTAGTGCAGGGAATCCTGCAACATCTTATGGATTTATGCGATTTACAGTAAAAGTCAACTAAAATTAATCCCGACTGCAAAAGTAAAAATCTCAGGGATTTCGACAATGACTGACTTAGTCAAAAACTTGACACAAGTTATTAATAACTTGCGATCGCGTTTATGCATACTTAGCAACTGGCAAAGGCAAAACCAAAAAGGTGAATGGGAAATACTACCAGCGGTAAATTCTAAGCAAAATAAACCAATAGTAGCCTTCTTGCAAAAAGAAGAAAATATTCATTTAAGACAAGTCTGGCAAGTACCAGAAACCTATGCAGGACTATCAACAATCGATGCAACTATTCGGTTAAATTTAATCTGGTGGGTCGATGCTTGTGAAATATGGATTAATGGTCATAAAGTCCAAGAAGGCGATCTATTCGATCAAAAATGTCGAATTCTATTAACCGATCATGCAGAACCTAATCGTGAATTCACTTTAGAAATTAAGCTCAATAGTCCTAAACATGACATTGGGGCATTGCAATTTTCAGAATTAATTTTTGAGTATCCCCATCAACTATGTGACGGCGATCGCCTTGCAACTGAACTGGAGATTCTACAAACATATATTCCCATTTTTACGAAACATCAAATTAATTTACAACCTCTAGAAACCGCGACTAATAGCTTAGTTGCGATGTTTGCCCAACCTGAGTTAGCTAGACCTGAATTAACGACAAATGAGAACTTTTTTGCACAGATAGCCGCAATTCGCGAGCCACTTCTGCAATATGGCGAATTTCTCAAACAACGCCAAATTTATATGCTTGGTAATTCGCATATCGATGTCGCTTGGCTGTGGGCGATCGCCGAAACCAAAAATGCCATGCAGCGCACATTCACATCAGCTTTAAATTTGCAAGAGCATTATCCAGAGCTAATTTTTAATCAAAGTACGGCTCTCTCCTATCAATGGATGGAGCAGGAATATCCTGAATTATTTACAAGGATTCAATTCGCCGTCGCCGCCGACAAATGGGAACTTATCGGCGGCATGTGGGTGGAACCAGATGGTAACTTGCCGAGTGGAGAATCTTTAATCAGACAAATTCTCTATGGGCAAGCATATTTTCGCAAAAAGTTTAATCGAGAAGTTAAAATTGCATGGTTGCCTGATACCTTTGGTTTTCATTGGCAAATGCCACAAATCTTGTTAAAAAGCGGCTTTGAGGCTTTCGTTACCCAAAAACTTTTGTGGAATGATACCAATAAATTTCCACATCAAATTTTTTGGTGGGAAGGTGTAGATGGAAGTCGAATTTTTACTTATTTTAGTAACGAAATTGGTCAAGGATTGGAACCTGTGGCGATCGCGAAGTATCTTGCCAACCAAGAAGAACATCATGGTATTACCGAAACAGCATGGCTTTACGGTGTCGGCGATCATGGCGGGGGGCCAACGGCGGATATGCTCGATGTAGGGCGGAAGTGGGCAGATTCACCGATATTCTTTGAAATGCATCCCAGCACATTAGAGAATTTTCTCTTAAATTTAAAGACACAATTACCCGCAGATTTACCAGTTTGGCAAGATGAACTCTATTTAGAATTCCATCGCGGCACTTTTACGACTAAATCCGAACAGAAACGTCAAAATCGTCAATTGGAAGTACTTTTAGGTAATGCTGAAAAATATAGCGCGATCGCCTCTTTAATCTTTAATATTCCTTATCCTCAGACTCAATTAGAAACAGCATGGCAAGGATTATTACTCAATCAGTTTCATGATATTTTAACAGGCACATCGATTCCAGAAGTGTTTGCTGATGCCGATCGCACATGGAATCAAGTAAGAGAAATTTGCGATCGCCTTCTCCCTCACCAAACCTCAGAAAGCACTAATCTGCAAGCATGGAATTTTCTCAACTGGCGGCGATCGCAATTAATTAGACTTCCAGATCATTCATTATGTTGGTTAGCCAATATTCCTAGCTTTGGGTTTACTGAGCTTGAGTCTGTGAAAATTACTGAGACTGATCAGCCTTTAAGTATTACTTCCGACAGTGAAAAATTTTATTTAGATAATCAATATATTCAAGTTGAGATCGATCTGAAAACTGGGGCGATCGCGCAAATATTTGACAAGCGATCGCAAAAATCCATATTGCGATCTGCGAGTGAATTACAATTTTTTGAAGATAAAGAACAATATTGGGATGCTTGGAATATCGATCCCAATTATGAAACTAAAAAGTTAGAATCTACTACCCTCGAATCAATTACGATTACTGAAAATTGCAGTCTGTTAATATCATTACGCATTATCCAAAAATTCCGCAAATCAACCTTTATCCAAGAAATTCAATTAACCGCATTTGAAGGATTTATCACCGTCAATAATTGGGTTGATTGGCAAGAAGAATATACTTTAGTTAAAGTTGCTTTCCCTGTAAATTGGCGATCGCCCTACGTCACTTACGAAATCCCAATGGGAACGATTCAGCGTAGCACCTTGGCTGAAACACCTGAAGCTAAAGCAAAATGGGAAGTCCCTGCTCAATATTGGGCAGATATTACATCATCAAACCTAGATCAACTTCCATTAGGTTTGGCTGTGATCAATGACAGTAAATATGGCTATGATGCCAAGCCTGATTGCCTAAGACTGACCTTGCTCCGCAGCCCTAATTGGCCCTGTCCAAATAGCGATCGCGGTGATCATCAATTTACTTATCGACTAGTTCCCCATCAAGGCGATTGGCGCGACGCAAATATTGTGCAACTTGCTCAAGAATTAAACAATCCTATTATGTTGCAACATTCGCCAATTCAAGCAGTTACTCAATCAAAAGAACAAAGCTTTTTACAAGTTTCTGCACCAAATATTATTCTTTCAGCATTTAAGCGATCGCAAGATAAAACAGGTTGGGTTTTAAGGTTTTATGAAGCTCACGGTAAGACTACAGAAGTAGACATTAAGATTCCAGATAAGCTTGTGCAAATAGAGAATATTTGGGAATGCGATCTCATGGAAAACAAAATTGATCTACTCTCCCTAACTAAAAATACTTTAAGCCCTTTGAAAGTTGTATTTCAATCCTACGAAATTAAAACTTTTTTGATTAAGTAGGCGTAATAAAGCCCAAAAAGCCGTAGCGCAAGCTGTGCTACGGCTTTCTGGGCTTTGGGTTTTACTTTGCCTAAAAATGTTGTGATCGCCTTTTATCGATCCCATAGTCTAGAATAGAATTAGTTCTGCAAACAATCACCATGAAAGCATTGGAAACTAAAGCAACAATTGATGAGAGTGGATACCTTAGGCGATTTCTGACAATAAAAATACCAAGATAGGCGATCGCCCAGAAGATATGTTGATATTAGTAGGGGCGAAGCATTCCCGCCGATACTTATAAATTCTAAGATATCCTTATTTGGGAATGCTTCGCCCAAACCTCGCAACTCAGGGACAATTTATCGTTTAAGAATTCCACTTCGGGTTATGAGTCAAGCCATGCAAACATTAGATAGCCATCTGCGTCAGCGATCGCAATACTAAGCATTTTGAGACATCATTGCCAATAAAATACCAGTAATTTTATCAGGATTTTCAATTGGATAATCGTCCAAATCTATATACACATCCATTCTATCCATTTTCAGAAACTTCCATGTAGTTCCTGTAGTTACGACCCCATAGATCCTCTTTACACTTTCGTCATTTTCTAGTTCATTAAAGATTTTTGCGGCAACCATTTCGGCGATACATTGACCCAATCCGCCAATAATGTTTTCATTTTTTGCTTCGACAACGGTAACAATCGGACTGCATAACATTAATTGTTCACTGGATGCACTAATTATGAAATCACAAAATCCATTTAGCCCTTTTTCTTTATCAACATTAAATTCAACACCAGAAAACAAGCTTATTTTATGCTCTAGGACTTTTCTCAATTCCACTAAAACGTTCGCAATTATCAACTCTGAACGCGCTTTTTCAGTGTTAATTGCACGAGCTAGCGGAATATTTTCTGCTAGCGTCTCTTGAAGATATGCAGTGATACCAACAGATCTAATAGAAGAGAAAAGGTTCTCTTTTTCAATTAAATTGATTCCAAGATTTTGTTTAACTTTTCTAAGATCAAAATCGCTGTATGACATCGCGAATCCTCTAATTTATTCTTCAAACTGCCAACGATCTTTAGATGCTTCTTCGTCAAAGAAGCGTTTCGGGCGCAAAGTCAAAGTGACTTTACCCAATATTTTTACATCTGGCTTAGTCTCAAACCATGCAAACTTAAGATTACCGTCTTCATCCGCGATCGCAAAATAGCTATTTTCATCCCAATCACGTTGAGCGCGATCGACTAATACCAAAACATCCTCAGCGCGATCGCGAATCGAACTCACAACTTCTTGATTAATGGCAGCTTGCAAAGTGTCGGTATTGCAAGAAACAATCACGCCATCCTCTGCTTCATGCACCACAAACCACCCTGGAAGCGTTGCCCATGTGGAGTCACCAGTAGAATGGACAATTCCGAAAGGAGCGATTTCATCGGCAAAGGGAACTGCTTTAAACTGAGCGATCGTCATCGGTAAAGTCCCGACTACAGGTAAAATCCGAGGAATACTATCTTCAGCATCGTAACGGAAGTTGGGAAGATTAGGAGCTTTTTTCTTGGTAGGATTTGCCATATCGGTGAGCAGTCGCTCGATCGCTGCCCTTGCCCTTTCACCATGAGCAAACCGTAAACCCCGCGCAATCAATCTAGTACGTTCTTGCGGATCGATTTTGCCCTGAGCCGCTTTGAGAATTTGTAATACTACCGCATCCCCAGGGTGGCGCGTAAATCCTTCTGGCAAATTGGCAACAGAGGAAGCTTCCTTAATGGCCTTAACGACATCTTTAGCTTCTAGAACATCAAGATTTTTTTCAAGCGCAAAAGTCGCCATGGCAACCCGTTCTAATTGATTGAGTACGCGCAACTCATTGAGAATGTCACTGCCTTTTTGTTCAAAATGCGCCAACACTATATCCGCAGCATTACCAGCTTGCAGACTCGCATAGACCTGTGAAGCCACCACAATCTGATTTTGTTGAATTGGCTCAAAGCCAGTATTCTCAAAAATTGCGAGAGAATTCTCTCCTAATTTTTGGAGCATTTGGCAAGCCAGCCCCCACTGCACCCAAGTTCCTTCCTTATGGCGTAAGAGTCTTAAAAGTCCTTCAGAGTCGATTGGAAGTGTGGGTACTGGGATTGGCATAGTTGTAATAGAAAGTTTAATTTAGAGTCTTAGCTCCTCTCCCCTAGGGAGAGGGGTTGGGGTGAGGGCTTAAGCCGCAATCTGTTTAGTATTTTTATGTTCGCGCATTGAGTTTACAAAGCGCTCGAACAAATAATCAGCATCATGAGGACCAGGGCTAGCTTCTGGGTGATATTGCACCGAGAAGATCGGTAGAGTTTTATGCTCTAAACCTGCAACGGTGCGATCGTTGAGGTTAATATGAGTCAACATTGCAGGAGACTCATCAAAGGATTCACCTGTGAGCGCAAAGCCATGATTTTGGCTGGTGATCTCGACGCGGCGATCGGCGTTTTCAGCTTGGTTTTGAGCAGGTTGATTGAGTCCACGATGTCCAAACTTGAGTTTGAATGTGTCGCCACCCATCGATAAGCCTAAAATCTGATGTCCTAAGCAAATGCCAAACATTGGTTTATCTGAGCTTAGCAAAGTCTTCGCGGTTTCGATTCCTTGAGTTACGGCGGCGGGATCGCCAGGTCCGTTAGAGAGGAAGATACCATCAGGATTGTAAGCGAGAATCTTTTCGGCGGAGGTATCGGAGGGGACGACAATCACGCGGCAACCGTAGCTGGCGAGGCGGCGCAAAATATTACGCTTTACGCCAAAGTCGATCGCTACAACTGTCATCGCGTCACCTGTTAACTGCGATGGCTCAATAAATTCCCATTCAGGGATGGTTTTGTCTGACCATTCATAAATGCGATCGGTCGAAGCGGCTTGAGCGAGGTTTTGACCTTGCATCGAAGGAGCCGCGTTTACTTGAGCAAGTAGCACTTCAGGATCGAGAATTTCTGTAGAGATACCGCCATTCATTGCGCCAAGCGATCGCAACTTGCGGGTAAGCGCACGAGTATCAATTCCTGCAATGCCGACGACATTATGCGCCTTGAGGTAATCGGGCAGAGACTGACGCGATCGCCAATTACTAGGCACAGCCGTAATGTTACGAGCGATTACGCCGCGCACTTGTGGGCGATCGGACTCATCATCTTCGGGAGTTACACCTGTATTGCCAAGTTCGGGACAGGTAAAAGTCACGATTTGACCACGGTAGCTAGGGTCGGTCATTACCTCTTGATAGCCAGTCATACCCGTATTAAATACCACTTCACCGATCGCAGTTCCCGACGCACCAAACGCATAGCCACGGTAACAAGTACCATCCGCCAAGACCAAAATCGCTGCTTGCTTTGTTGCCATATCTTCTAAATACTCGTTCGCTACTGTCCAACATCAAATACTTATTGTGGACACTAGCGAACATTCTAAACGTTATCTATGTCACAAGACTGGATCTTAATTGGTTTACTTCTGAATATTTGAGTATAAAATTTACGTCTCCCAAAATTTCTCGCCTTGGCTAGTAATAAATCTCTGTAAAAATTCTGGTAATGAGTATGCTAGGTAATACCAGTCTGCTCGATGATCGATGGGAAGAGCAATGATAATTTGTCCAAAATCAGTAGTATTTGGGTTGCACCTCACAATCAGCAAATCGGAATCACCGAGAAACTCGCCAATAATTAGATCTTCAGATTCAAATTCGTTGGAATTTCGTCTCAGAGTTTGCTGTTTTTCTAAAACTTCTTGAGGTGACCAAATGATTAG
>JAJAZG010000516.1 GCA_026785865.1 Pseudanabaena sp. CAN_BIN31 | reverse complement strand
CACGCGGAGCGTGCGCCACAGCTTTTTGGGTTTAATTACCAGGTGTAGGTTGGAGAGTGAATAGAAAATCTAAGCGCGTAGTCTTAGAATCGACATTAGTGGAAGTCACCGCAATACCATTAATCGCATCAAGCACAGAACGGACTTCGGTAAAGTTAGGATTGGATTTAACTTCGGGCGGTAATAGGCGATCGGCGAGGGTGAGCGCTGTGGTCATATTTAGATAGAAATAACCGCCGTTAGATTTGGGAAGCCCTGTAGTCAAGATTTGGAATGGACTGCTTTCGGGTAAGGTACGGGCAGGTTTAGGCACGAAGACATCAGCGAGACCGCCCATTGACCAGAAGACAAAGTTGTTATCTAAATTGCCGCGTGTTGCCACGGTGGTATTACCGATCGCCCAAGTGACTACGGATTTATCACCAATTTGTTTCGACTTGAGATCGACTCCCTTTGGCAGTAGTCCGCCAGAATTGGCTTGGGCAACTTTATCGATTTTTTCAAGCGTAGTTTTGGCAGCATTTTGATCGCTGGCTTGAACAATCGCCGCAAACCCAAACCCCGAATTCGCCAAAATGCCTTGGTTATTAGGAATTGCGGCGATCGCAAATTCGCCATTCATCCATTTGAGAATATCTTGATCAAGATCGAGCTTGGTACTATCTTTTACGGCTTTGCGAATCTGCTCGATTAGTTGTGCGGAGCTAGCATTTCCCTTACCTTGGGCGACTAGTGACTGCCAAGATTGATAGAGATTTACGCCCGAAACCAATAAAAAAGTTTCTTGTGGTAAAAGATTGAGAACTTTCGCTTCATTATTGGCAAGTGGGCTAGAGTTATCATTCTTGAGATAAGTATTAATCTCAAAGCGCAAACCCTCCTTCTGTGTGCCACCAGTCAGCGTCATCGCATCTAGCTCCCGACGTGACTGGGCGATCGCTGCTTCATTCAAATTAAGATTGGCTTGAGAGCCGATAAACTCCAACGCCACATCACCATCTAGATAAACCTGCAACAATGGCTCCGCCACCTTAGTTTGGGTAGAAGTTCCATATATCTTGGCAAAAATCGGTTTATTAGCGAGGGAGGGACTGCTGCCTTTATAGGTATCGATCGCCTGTTGGATTAAGGTCGAACTGGTGGCGATCGCCACATACTGCCCACCAATATCCGCCGTCACCACACTGTTATTAGGATCGCGGGTAGGTGACTCGTAATAGGTGACATCTTTATATTGCTTAGCGTTAAATTTCGCCCCTTGTTGGATCAATGCTTCCCGATATTTTGCCAAAAAAGCATCAGATTTAGCGCGATCGCGAGTTGGCGCAATTACCAAAGTCGCCGCAGGTGCTTGAGGTTGTGCGGCATTCTGCACCAACGCCGTAACGATATACCCCCCTTCTAGCCAAGGTTGCACATCACGACTATATTCAGTTTTGCTTTGGACTAGCAAAGAATTTAATGGTGATTTGGTAATCCCATCACCGATCAGCTTTTGCGAGGCGGGTGTGCCAAATTGGGCAAGCTTATTCCAAGGCTCAGACTTGGTATTAAAAGCCATCACCACCTTCGCTTCTTGCGGGATTGCTGCCGCCACGCCGAAAATTCCTTGACTAGCAAGCGATCGCTGAGAAAAGTAGAAGTATGCTCCCCCCGCTACGGTAGCGATCGCGGCCGCCCCAATGCCGATATACATCAACATTGCTGATTGTTTTTGTTTAGCAGATTTTCTAGATGACTTCGACATGGGTATGAAATAAACTTAAAAGTTGCAAGATGTCGAACATCAAGTCTCAATCAAGATACTACAGAATTGACTATAAATAATGAGAATTGCTGTATTCTCTTAAATATAGGATTGTTAAAAATAAGCTTTTAATAAGAGTGAATTATTCTATTCTTTACACTAGATAAATCAGTTTCTAAGATATATGGATACAGACGATCTAGCCGTTTATAGCCTTGTTGAACAGTTGCGTGGCTATAGTCAAAAACAATTTACTGGCAAATTGGAACTCCATAGTAGCAAGGATTGCAAATGGAGCATCTATTATTGCCATGGTCGATTAGTATGGGCTTCGGGCGGGGCGCATCACAATCGACGTTGGCGAAGATTAATGGGGCAGTATAAATTACAGATAGACTTCAGCAAGATCTCCTTTCGTACTTCCGAAGAAATTCGACTTTGGGATTATCATGTGCTGGTGGTTTTGATGAAACGGATGGTCTTAAACCGCGAGCAGATCACGCCGATCGTTGAAGGTTTTATGCAGGAAATATTATTTGACATAATCCAATGTGCAGCGAATGAACGGATTACCTATTACTGTGATTTTAAAGATGAGATTACACCCATAATCTCACTTATTCATGCTGAAAAAGCGCTCGATCTCGCTCACCAAGAATGGCTGACATGGCGCAAATCAGGAATCGCTGACTTTTCGCCAAATCTTGCACCTTGGATCAAGCGTCCTCATCAACTTAAACAAGAAGCTTCGGAACTTACTTACAAAACTTTGATTACTGTCCTTGATGGTAGGCGATCGCTACGAGAGTTATCGACATGGATGAAAAAAGATTTGCTGACTCTCGTACAGTCATTGCTAGCCTATTATCACCGAGGCATGGTCGGTTTAGTAGAAGTTGCGGATATTCAATCTCCAATCTCACCTCTTTTATTAAGTGAATCAGCAAAACAGGAACCTGCTAAGTTAATGGAAGACAACCAGAACCTAGAATTACTACGCCCTCTGATTGCTTGTGTGGATGATAGCAATCAAGTATGTGCAACCATTGAACAGATAGTTGCAAAATTTGGACTTGGTTTCTTGGGAATTCGAGATTCTATTAATGTATTGCCATTACTAGTCGAACATCGACCAGAGATGATTATTTTAGATTTGGTGATGCCGATCGTTGGTGGTTATGAACTCTGCACCCAAATCCGCCGTATACCAGAATTTAAGGATACGCCGATTCTGATTTTGACCAGTAATGACACGTTTGTTGATCGCCTTAGATCAAAACTTGTCGGTGCGACTTCTTTTATATCTAAAGCTGCGGGTAATGATAAGATTAGTGAACAAATTAATAAATATATACTTGGTTCTGACAAACAGATAGAAGTAATATCGCCAATTGATTCAACAGATACTTCTAGTTAAAATGGAAAGTGTTTCGTTCCACATATCATATCTATTTTGGTCATATCTATTTTAATAAGGATAGAAATCTATGTTTAATTTATTTAACCTCCTAGCACCTGATACGCAAAAAGAAAAAGAACCTTTGTCCGACTCGTCGAAGCAGTTGCTGAGACAAAAGGTTTTTTCAGTGAATCAACCGAACGCGATTGTGCAAGATTTTGAGACATTTATCGAGTTCCTCCAACTTCATAAAGTTGAAGTCAGCGCCAATCAAAATGCGATCGCGCCAAAATATCTCGCCGATCTCAATGAGCGTCTCAGTTATCCCATCAAAATCGATTTTCAGCGCCCTAGCCAAAAGTCCTATCCCTATATTCATGGACTCTATTTGCTTTTACGTGGTTCAGCGATCGCGCAAGTTCAAGTAGATAAAAAGAAAAATATATTACAAATCGATCCGCAAGTTCTGCAATCATGGCAAGAACTAAACGACACCGAAAAGTATTTCAATCTCCTTGCTACATGGATATTTTATGCCAGTGAAGGCATTATGGATAATGATAACCGTTCTTTTAATGAGTGGTGGTATGTATTTCATTGTTGGAAAGATCTTCCCAAACAAGGTTTGAGTTTTACGAGTTCCCTAGATGAAGACTGGCTGAGACGATTGAAACTGCACAATGTGGCTTTGTTAAATTTATTTGGATTTATTGAAGTAGAAGATGCCCAACCTTTGAAAGGAAAAGGATGGCGGGTTATTGATGCTAAACCATTGCCTTTTGGAAGCTCGATCATGGAGTTATTACGCTCAACTAATTGGGAGAGAGGACTCTATCTCGATCTCGATGACGATTTTTTAGAGCCAGTTGAAGAAGAGAAATTGATTGGGATCGATGTTGTTGTGCAAGAATCAACTCCAACCGAGATTTTGCAAGAAGAGTTTCAAGCTCTTGATCTCTTCCTTGCATGGGAGAACAACTTGCAACTTCCTGAATCTGAATCTAAAGATGGCATATTTGTTTTTAAAGTATCGCTCAAAGCGGTATGGCGCAAGATTGCCATTCCGTCGAGTCTGACACTCTGCTCTCTTAGTTCGGCAATTCTCGATGCATTTGATTTTGCTAATGATCATTTGCATCAATTCACTTACAAAGATCGGCAAGGCTTTAAGAAGAGTATTTATCACGCTTATACGCAAGATAATGAAGGAGAAGGTTTTACCGATGCTATTTTGCTGCGAGAATGGCAGATTAATATTGGTGATCGCATTACCTATGTGTTTGATTTTGGCGACTGGTGGGAGTTTAGTGTTGTGCTAGAAAGTATAGATGAACCCGATCCTACGATTAAAAAGGCAAAGGTTATTGATAAAAAGGGAAAAGCTCCAGAGCAATATCCTGATTATGACGATGACGAATAAAAAAAAGGGCGCAATGCGCCCCTTTTTTTAGTTCAGTTCATTTTGCAAATATTCAATCACTGACTCAATCGCTACCAATGTCGCGACCTTAGTAGCGCGATTGACAATCTCGACTTTGCCATCGGCGATCGCCTTACCCGTGACGACACGATAGGGAATGCCAACCAAGTCAGCATCCTTAAACTTCACGCCAGCCCGCTCATCGCGATCGTCAAGTAACACTTCGATCTTGGCAGCATTGAGTTCAGCATAAAGCTTTTCACCAACTTCCATTTGCTTAGCATCGCCAACATTGGGGACAGTAACGATTACATGAAAAGGGGCGATCGCCTTATTCCAAATAATCCCATCTTTATCGTAGGACTGCTCAACCGCAGCTTGGGCGAGACGCGATACACCTAAACCATAGCAACCCATGACTAATGGCAGTTCTTCGCCTTGCTCGTTGGTGAATGTCGCCTTCATCGCTTGCGAATATTTCGTTCCCAATTGGAAGATGTGACCGACTTCAATGCCTCTTGCGGTTTGCAGAATTTGTGAAGGATCGTGAACGGCGCGATCGCCAGCTTTAGCTTTACGAATATCCACCACCACAGGTCGCTTACATTTCTTACTCCAATTTTCACCAGTAACATGGTAATCAATCTCATCTGCACCTGTGACGAAATTCTGTAAATTTTCAACAGTGTGGTCTGCGAGACGAAGAAATTCTGGCGATTCTGCATAGAGCGTGTATATAGGATCTGTTTTCTCTTTTCCCAGATTCCTTCGTTGATCAAGAGATAAATCCTTGACAGCCTTAAGAATATCTAAAATTTTATAGGTTCCATCTGAAGAACATTTTATTTTTTCGACAATACCTGTTCCTAATTCAAACTTTCTAGTGAGATCTGTAGAAGAAAAATCATTGGCAGTTTCAAAATAATTTTGGAATTCAAGGGCAGGTGAAATGTATCCATATGGAAGTTTACTAATCAGGTTATTGGGATCAACTGATTGTTTTCTGTTTTGTACTAGATCTCTTACTGCACTATTAATGGTGTCAACTCTTGTTTCATCTAGGAGATTCAACGAAACAATACTGTTAGGTTCATCTAATAAAGAGCCATTTCTATGCATAGTTCGGAGAAGTGGCAGTATCTCATTTTGAAGTTTGACTTCATTAATTTCTTGATCTCCACGAATGCTAACAAGGATAATAATTCGATTTGTGCCAGAATCATCCCCCTGCCAAGGCGACCAAATTACCTCATACAAGATATTTTTAACAATCTCAGTTGGATGACATTTTAAAAATGTTGCAAGTGATTCGATTGTATTTTTCTTAGGTGTATGCTCTTTCTTGCACTGAACAAAAGACGAAATAACTGCATCGGGTGGCAGAGATACCGCTTTCTCGACATTGGCGGCGTAGCTGCTATCTTCAGTAAAGAGAATATCATCTTCACCAGCTTCCGCCAGTACCATAAACTCCTGCGAACCCGAACCACCGATCGCGCCCGAATCTGCTTCGACTGCACGGAATTTCAGACCGCAGCGATCAAACATATTCCGATAGGCGCGATCCATTTCACAATAGGTTTCCTTGAGGCTCTCTTCGCTGGTATGGAACGAATAGCCATCTTTCATGATAAATTCGCGACCGCGCATCAACCCAAATCTAGGACGAATCTCATCGCGAAACTTAGTTTGAATTTGATATAAATGTTGAGGCAACTGGCGATAAGAACGAATTGTATCCCTAGCGATCGCTGTAATAATTTCTTCATGGGTTGGCCCCAAACCGACTTCACGATTTGCGCGATCGGTCAGGGCAAACATGATTCCTTCAGCCTTAGTATAAGTGTCCCAGCGTCCCGACTCTTGCCAGAGTTCCGCAGGTTGCAGTTGGGTTAACAAACATTCTTGCGCCCCTGTCGCGTTCATCTCTTCGCGCACGATCGCCGAAATCTTTTGTAAGACGCGCCACATAAGCGGTAAGTAGACATACAAACCAGAACCCACGCGCCTGATATAACCCGCACGGAGTAATAACTTGTGGCTTGCTAGTTCTGCTTCGGCGGGATCTTCGCGCAGAGTGACCCAAAGCATTTGAGATAGACGCATATTTCTGAGATGTTCGCTAGGGATATTCGCTAGAATTTCGTTAACATATTAACGGTAATTCTGCCTGTTGTCTGGCTATTAATTGTATCAGGACTTGGGGCATTGATTGCCCAATCCCCTTTTCGTTGATTGCTAGGAACTTATTTATTTGCAACGAACCCGCCGCCACCAAAACCGAAAAATCCCTACTTTAAGCCACTTCAGCAGGTTTCGCTTCCTTTGACTTCTTCTCAAAAACTTGAATATTTGGCTCATCCAAGATAAAGCCATCTTCTGTCGCCTTACCCAACTTACCCGCGATCGTCGCCACCCACATTGGAAAACCAGACTGTGCGTCTTGCAACTTTTTGAAAACCTTCGGCTTCAAAGTCGCAGTAAATATTCGTCCATCGCAATCTAGGTAAAAAGTAATCCAGCCATTTTTATCTGTCGAGGCGATCGCAGGGAGTTCATTAATTTTGATCGTTATTTCTAACTTGCCTGATACTGTCATATTTTCACCTCTACTACAGCATTATGCATTATTCTACTGCAAAGTCTCATCCAGCGAGATAATTAGCAATAGAGAATTTACTGAGTCACCACCAGAAAATCACCTGTATTAACTTTTAAGAGACGTAAACAGCGATCGTCGTTACCTATGTAGTTAAGCTTTGCTTAGACTTTAATGTAAACATTTGTATGATTCTAGGACAATTCATTCAACTCATACAATATTCAAACACGATTTCAAACATTTGCATGTCAATCTAAGTTATGAGTAAGCACAAAAATTCAATAATTTAAGGATTGCATCATGAGCTTAGAAAATAGAGTTAAAGCAACAGCTAAAAATATAGAAAGTAAGGTTATACGCCTTAGGTAATGTGAATGACGATCATGAAGATAAGGCTAAACAAGCTGAGGCAAGTTACTTAAGCCAAAGCATATTTATGTATTTGAATACAAAATTCTGCAAGTAAGTTTTATTAAAAGTATTAGGTTTTTTACTAAAGGAGACAATCATGCTAAATTTCATTTCTCAAGCGATCGCCAAATTCTTTTCTTTCTTTAAGAGTCTACAGGTGAAACAGTTTTTACCAATTGTTTTGATCGGTTTTCTACTACTCAATATCAGTGCTGCTCCTAGTCGCCGTGAAACTCAACAAGTGATTAAAAAACTTGACCAGACTGTTCATCAAGAGGATTCTACAAGACCGAAAACAACTGGAGAGTGGGAACAACAATATCGCGAAACAGAAGGTCGCCCTGTAGAACGTATAAAACGAATTGGAGAGCAGTCAGCTGAAGCCGTCAAAGATTTTGGTTCAATGTATGTAGATACAGCTAAAAGAAGTGCTAAAGCTTTAGACGATTAAATCATATCAACTTTAGTAAATAGGCGAGATATATCACCTATTTACTGAAGTTTAATAATTCAGTTAAAGAAGCTACTAATTTTACTTCTACAAGAATAATTTCTTTAATAGAATTTAATTGTATTAACCAATTTACATTAACTGTAAATTGGTTTGTTTTTACTTTCCCTTGTATCTGATATTGAGTAAATGTACTGTCACTCATAATCATTTCTCCGTATGCTGGACAAAATTCTATTCCTTTAGCTTCTTTCTCTAAGTATCGCGCGATCGCATTTCTGCCACACACAGTTTTTTCAAAGGGTGGATTTAGACATCCTTGCTCTGCAAATAACTCAGAAGTTGCAATAAATTCATTGTTATTCAATCTGGCAAAGTATTCATAAATGGTTGATTCATCAATATCAACAAATGCATATATGTTAGTTGAGGAGATATTCTTCATAATTATAATTCAAAGGATTTTTTAGTTTTATACTCCCTTCCCAGTGAAAGATTAGACGTTTCGGCGCGGGGCGGCGCCACGGCGAATTGTT
>JAJAZG010000515.1 GCA_026785865.1 Pseudanabaena sp. CAN_BIN31 | reverse complement strand
TAGCCTCGACAAGCTTGAGAAGCATCCTCATCAAACCCAACATCAAGAATCCAATGCAGTTGATTCTCAATACTCCAGTGACTTCTGACAGATTTGGAAAACCTGAGGACATCAGTCTCAAAACTGAGCAGATAGTATCGCTGTTCAGTAGAAATGCTTCCATTCATAATGCGCTCTGATTCAACCATACCAATACTTTTTAAATCTTGCCATTTTTCTGCGCCGATTAAGTATTCAGTATTACCCATTGTCCAATAGCGCCGAGTTTCAATACGTCCATGTCCTTTTTCAACTGTTTCATGGAACTGATGTTCGATGTTTTTAAAATTCTGTTCACTTGCAGATTTAAATAGTTCACGCACATCATCATGGAGATTACCTTGATTCCCTTTCAGCGCCAACACGTAATCTGCTCCCTGTTCGATGATTGTGTTTGCGATTTCGGTCTGACATCCCATTGCGTCTATGCTCACCACACTACCTCGTATCGCTAACATTTTTAGCAATGCTGGTATTGCGGTTATTTCATTCGATTTCTCGCCCACTTTTTTCTGTCCCAGCACCAAATGTTGTGATGCTGACCACACACTCACCATGTGAATTAGACTGCGCGAATTCCCTGCTTCCTTTGCTCCTCTTAGCGTTTTGCCATCGATATTAATCAATTCTCCATCTGTGCATTCATGGGCTGCTTCCATCCAGTTAATGAAGCTCTTTTGTAGTTCTTCTGGCTTCAGTCTCGCAAATAATCTCTCGAATGTATCTACTGATGGTATTCCATTTGCTAATTCCAAAAATGTCTTCAACCATTCTTGTTTCTCTTTGCCATATTCGGCGATCGCTACGAAATCATCGGCTCCACTAATCACGGCACAAATCGTAATTATCAATATGTCGAGCAGTTTATGCAGGATACTGTGCGATGCTCTGGGATCTCGTATATTCCCAAAGTGTGTTTCGATTAATCTTACAGGACTGACTGTTGCTAGCATTTTGGACTTCCCATTCTAAATATGCTCAATTCTCCCCTTTTGTCTTTGCCATTTCTTCTTTGTTAAGAAATGTCTACTGTTTTGTTAAGAAACGTGTGCGGTTGCCCTAGCTATCGACTCAAATCAGCAAGTAAATCTGCCGCTCAATTAAGCCATTACCCTAGCTAGTTTGACTTTAGAGATATAGCGCGATCGCCTATCTTATAGATTAAGTTAATGAAATATAGCTAACCTAATTTGTGTAGAAAACTTATGAATAGTAAAAAACAACGTTTTTCACAGATTGATTTGCGTAGTGCATTGCAAATTATAGGAATTAATGAATTAAAGGAATGGCAAATAAACTTTACACCTAAACAAGCTTCAGAATATTATTTGCTCAGTACACAAAAGTTAAAAGCACATTTCGATTTGTCGTTATCTGAATCCGCAAAATCATTATTAATCGATGCTATTTTGCTAGAAGCTATTGACAGTTATGCAGCATTAAAAATCTGGAAAGAAGCAAAACTACAAACAGAGCAATTAACTGGTGTAGTTAATTATTTAATTACTGGACAAGGAAAAGTATATCGATCGCCTTTACTATGTATTGTTGAAGCTAAGAAAGATGATTTTGAACAGGGCTTAGCACAATGCTTAACCGAAATGTATGCCTGTCTAATATTGAATCAACCACAGTATACATTTCCCATATATGGCATTGTCACTAATGCAACGACATGGCGATTTTATCAATTAAGTAAACAAGAATGCTATGAAAGTCTGACTTATTCAGAAACTCAATTAGCTGACATTTTAGGAATTTTAAATTATTTATTTGCTGATTGTCAGTCTAGACTTTTAAATTGTGGTGAATCTTGAAAATATGAATTTATCGAGATAGCCATGCGATCGCATACCATCTATGTACTAGACAGCCGTTGATCTTATGACATTAGCACCCACCCTGACAAAGCAGTATATTGAAAAGCAAGATAAAGGTTATTGGATCGAAGGGACACGCATTTCCCTTGATTCAGTTGTTTATTGCTTCCTAAATGGAGAGTCGCCTGAAAGTATTGCCCATAGTTTCCCATTGCTGTCGCTGGAACAAGCTTACGGTGCAATCACTTTCTATCTTGCCAATCGACAGCTTGTGGATGCTTATTTGAAAGATGGTGAAGCTGAATTTCAACGGTTACAACAGTCTTGTAATGAAAAGAGTCCTTTGTTGTATCAAAAATTGAAAGCGGCTCAAGCGCAAAAACAGAGCGCCGTATGACAGAGATTCGATTTCAAGCCGATGCGGATCTCAGACAAGCAATAGTGACTGGCGCAATTCGCAGACAACCAAATCTGGATTTTCAGTCAGCCAATGAAGCAGGGCTTGAGGGAATTAAAGATCGAGAAGTTTTAGCAATGGCATCACGGAATGGCAGGATACTAGTTACACACGATCGCAAGACTATGCCGACTGAGTTTGGTCAATTCATCACCTCGCAAACAAGTTCTGGCGTTCTGATTCTTTCTCAAAATCTTCCGATCAGTGAAGCGATTGATGCCATTATCTTAGTGTGGGAGGTATGCACGGCTGAGGAGTGGCTCAATCAGATTATGACGTTTCCATTTTGAAAAGCTATAAAGGTGATTTCCAGCATTAATCACGCTTTGCTGATTGTCAGTCCAAACTTTTAAATCGTGGTGAATCTTGAATTTATCGAGATAGCCATGCGATCGCCTCTTTAATCCATGCTTCAATATCTTGGGTTTTGGCAAGAATCGGTAAACTAGCGATCGCATTCAGCGCATTACTAATTTCCATAGGCGTATAGCCAAGCGCTAACAGAGTCATTTCTAACTCTTCCTGCACCGCCACACTGACCATATTACCAATCGAACTAGTCGCGCCCACCATTGCCAAACGACCATCTGCCAATTTTGTTTTTAGCTCCAGCGCTAATCTTTCCGCTGTTTTCGTCCCCACCCCTGGCGTTAGGCTCAACACCCGCGTGTTGCCTGAAACGATCGCTTTAACTAGATCTTGAATGCCTAAACTGTTTAGCAAGGCTAAGCCAACCTGAGTGCCAATACCTGAAACGCTGATTAATTGGCGAAATAACTCACGCTCGGCTAATGTCGCAAACCCGAATAAGGTCATTTGATCTTCGCGGACGATTAAATGCGTAAATATTTTTGTCTCTTCGCCCACGAGCGGCAACTTATTTGCAGTGCTAGCCGTAATCTGGATATCGTAACCGACACCCTGTACATCAAGGGTGAGCCAATAGGAAGGCGTATTTTTTCGAGTAGTATCTGCTGCTTTGCAAGCAGCGATCGCCCCACGCAGGAAACCAATCATAGTTTAGTCATAAATATTATCGACGGCGTGGTAATGGTGGAAACTGTGGGAGTTGTACTGCTGCGAGAGAAGTCACCGCTTTGCGAGGGCTAGTAGTAGCGATCGGCAACTGAGGCGGCTCTGCTTCCTCCGAGAAAGAAGAGGCAGCATTACCGTACAAAGCTTGGATAAAATTTGGTGTCGCAACAGTGGAAACCATCGCCGAATTGCTTATGGCTGAGATTGAAGAAACTGATGAATCCAAATAATTATGGGAATTATTGGTGGCAGTATGTTTAGCGATCGGCTGCTGTAGATCTGATTCAGTGGGCTTATGCTCATCATTAAGTTCTACAGGCTTAACAGTCTGTAAAGACGGCAAGTCAAAGGCTATTGGTGAACCTTGGAAAGCCTTATGAGGTCGGACAATCAAAGGTGAAATTGGTTGTGTCGTCACTGGTATTTGTGGCAATGGGATCGGTTCATCAGTTACTGGAAGGGCTTGTGCAGCACTGCTCAAAGCCTTTAACTCTTGACGATCTACTAACTCAATTGATTGTGGCGCAGGGACAATTTTGATCACATTTTGCAAAGGTGAATCATTGAGCGACTCGATGGGAGTAATCTTTTCTTCGGCAAGCTTGGCGATCGACCAAGACGCTAAAGCCGAAATTGCCATGTCATTGGGCGCAGGTGTCGAGGTGTCGAGACAGCGTTCGAGTGCAGCCTTTAGTTGTGAGGTGTGATGTTGTTGGCGCTTGAGGCGATCGCGCAACTCATCACCGTTAATATGCACGTCCTGCAATTCACGTTCGAGCTGGTCGATGCGCGACTGAAGGGTTTGCGTTAGGGTTTCCTGACGTTGGATGACTAGCTGAGAGAGTTGCAACTGCTCTTGAGCTTGACGTAACAAAACTTGCGCTTGCTGACTGCGCTCATTGCAAAACTGTAACTCTTGCTCTAAGACTTGTCTGGGCAAAGCATTGAATAGGGTTGTTGGCTCACCGAGTACATTTGCAGATACACTCTGAAGCTGAGTTTGCGGCTCTGGCATTAGTGGGCTAATGCTCTCTTGTGATGATGAATCGCCAAATCCTGCTTGACTCATGACTTACCCTTCACACCAAGAATTTTACTTAGTGTCAAATCTTATCTCAAAAATTTACTTTTTGTATCATTAATTTTAATGAATTGATCAGAACTCACGACAATGTTCGTATTAAACATGACAAATTACGCCATTTATTTGCGAGCGCGATCGCCCAGAAAGTAATTGTCGCCATAGTGTTGCCATAACATCGTATAGATTTGGATAAGGTCAAAAAAATTCACCTCATCTAACTATTAATTCTACTTTGAGGAACATTTGTGAAGATTAGTAAAGCAATCATTGCTTATAAGTCAGGTAGTCAAATTGGCAAAATATGGGCGGAGCGATGTAGTCACGAGTTAGAAGAGCTTGGGGTCAAAATATTAATTGGTCCAACGGGAGCAACTGATAATCCCTATCCTGTGTTTTTGGAATCGATGCACCAGTCCATCGATCTCGCCGTTGTGTTAGGTGGGGACGGCACAACTTTAGGCGCAGCTAGGTATCTAGCAAAACTTGGGGTTCCAATTTTGGCAATTAACGTCGGGGGGCATTTAGGATTTCTCACGCACTCGATGGAGGAATGCGAAAATACTCGTGAAATTTGGGATCGGCTATTGTCTGATCGCTTTGCGATCGAGAAGCGAATGATGCTAGAAGCGAAGGTAGTTACTGTTGATGACGGTTTGGGTGGGCGATTAGGTCAGCCCTGTGGCCCTTTTTTATGTCTCAACGAGATGTGCATAAAGCCAGCTTCTCACGATCGCATGGTTACATCATCCTTAGAGCTAGAAATTGATGGTGAAGTTGTCGATCAATATCACGGTGATGGACTAATTGTGGCGACACCCACTGGCTCGACTTCTTACACGGTGGCGGCAAATGGTCCAATCGTCCATTCAGGAATGCACGCGATCGCGATTACGCCGATTTGTCCATTGAGCTTATCGAGTCGGGCGATCGTGATTCCGCCCAAATCAACGGTCAGTATTTGGTCTCTTTCTGCTGACGACTTTAGTTTAAAGCTATGGACAGATGGCGTGATGGCTACATCGATTTTTCCTGGACAGAGAGTTGATATCCAGATGTCAGAGCATCAAGCTCAATTTATTGTCTTGCGAGAAGGATATTCCTATTATCAAGCTTTACGTCAAAAGCTTTTGTGGACAGGCGCAAGAGTACGTTATCCAAATGAATATTGGCTATAGAAAGGGCGCGAAGCGTCCTTTCTATAGCGCTGTTATCAAAACCGAAGAATTTTTAAAAGTGCTGCGAAGCAGCACTTTTAAAAATTCTTCGGTTTTGATAACAGCGCTGTGCGCTGCAACTAGTCACGAAATGCGATGCGACCAGTTTTTGGCAAGCTAAAGGCGAGAAAGAAAAATAAATACAAGATATAAACAATTCCCCCAACTGCACCGACAAAGGCTAAATTTTCAACAGGTACACCGTTATGAAATGTGGTGCTAAAACTTAGAGGCGGCTCAAACCAAGTTTTGCAAATATCACTAAGTTGCTCGATATTCACGAATGCACAATTCGCAAATAACAATCGAAAACCTACGCTCAGAAAACAATAAACAGTTGTCGCCCAACGCCATCCTAAATAAATCGGTTTTAGACTTTTGCGTGAAGCTTCAATATCTTCATTTAAATCTTGCCAAAACCAAAGCGCAAGGACGATTAAAACTAAAGCAACAATTCCTGAAATATAAGATATTCCTAAGCTGCCGATCGCCAAATAAATAGTAATCAGTAGCAGACTTGCGACGCGCCAATATAAAAGTAGCGATTTCTTGATCGCTTCACTATCACTCCGAAAAGCCCAAATCAAGAGTCCAAAAGGTATCAAAACAATAAACAGCAGAGCTAATCGATAGTCTAGCCATACAAGTTGACGAATAAGGGTTGCATCCATAAAAGCAAAAAATTTTGACCAGATATTTCACTGTATGTTACTTTATCGAGCCGCAGGCATAATAAAAAACCAAAAAAGCAGTGACTCACGCTGAGCGTGAGTCACTGCTTTTTTGGTTTTTACATCGCAACAAAAATAGCGAGATTTAAACTAATAAGTCTAAATCTCGCTACAAATGGGCTTAACGAAACATCTATGTTGCTGTTTTTAGTCTGTCAAAGAAACATAATTTTCACATCAGCTAAATAGCCTGTCTCATCGTTTTATAGCGATCGCCGTTACTAAAAGATTAGACGTTGCGGCGCGGAGCGCGCAACGCTAATCTTTGGGTTTTGGTGACAACTATAAGATAGAAGTGGAGGCGATCGCATACATCTTCACATCCCAAGATCGCTCTTTATAGAAAAGATAATTGTGCAAAATCCCTTCAAACTGCATTCCTGATTTTTCTAAAACCCTCGCCGAAGCGAGATTATTCACATCACAAATCCCTTGAATTCGTTGTAATTGCATCACATGAAATCCAAAGGCGATCGCCGCTTTTGCAGCTTCAGTCATCAATCCCTGTCCCCAATAATTCCTTGCGAGCGTATAACCTAAGCTTCCGCGTCGATGGTGCGGTGTAGCAAATAAACTGCAAGTTCCAATTAACTTACCGCTTGCTTTTTCCATAATTCCCCAATCCATGCCTTTGCCATCGCGATAGATTTGGAAGACACAGTTGTTTAAATATTCGTAAGTATCCTCAATTGATTGATGCTCTGTCCACGAGGTGTAAGTCGTGATTTGCGGATCGCTAGCATAGGCAAAAATCGCTTCGGCATCTTCGATGGTGATTTTGCGAAGTATAAGGCGAGGTGTTTGTAAGGTGAGAAATTGCTCTGGCAGATCTAGCATTAGTTATTTTTGGAAACAGCTTAAATAAGCAAGGGGCTTAAGCCCCTTGTTAAGGTTATGGAAATTTTTAT
>JAJAZG010000514.1 GCA_026785865.1 Pseudanabaena sp. CAN_BIN31 | reverse complement strand
CTAGGACAAATACTCGTTCCAACTAGCGATCGCCCGAATATTCCCTACACTTTTCGCGTAGTTGACGATAAAAATCTTAATGCTTTTGCCACAATGGGCGGCTTTGTTTACATCAATACTGGCACGATCGCTGCTTCCGATAATGTCGCCCAACTCGCGAGCGTCATTAGTCACGAAATGGGACACATTTCAGGTCGTCATGCACTAGAGCAAATGAAACAAATGGCGATCGCGCGGGGTGTTGCGACCATTGCGGGTGTTGGTGATGATCGCTTAGTTGGTATCGGCGTGGACTTAGCCTTGCGCCTGCCCAATAGCCGTGAAGCTGAGTTTGATGCCGATCGCCGAGGCTTGCTAAATATGACTAGAGCAGGTTTCGCTGCAAGAGCGATGCCAGCCTTTATGCAAAAGCTAGCTAGTAGCTCCAATCGTGGCAGCGCTCCTTCTTTCTTAAATACTCACCCAGCGACAGGCGATCGCATTGCTGCGCTCAATCAAGCCATTCAAGCTAATAATTTCAATACTTCAGGTGGCTTGAATGATGGTGAATATCAAAGAATTTGGCGATCGCGCTTTCGTTAATCAACAAAAATATAAAATATAAAACCGAAAAAGCTGTGGCGCGATCGCGCCACAGCTTTTTTGGTTTTATAGCTCTAGAACCCAAAACCAGAAGACGAGTTGCGGCGCGAAGCCCTGTAGTTCGTCCTCTGGTTTTGGGTTTTAACAAGACTGACTACGACTATATAGAGAAATCTAGAAACGATTATTAAAAATACCTTTGACGGGTGTTGATAGATGTGGTAATGTGCGCTACGTTATTAACCCAAACCGCCTAATTAATTAGTTAGTTAGTTAGTTAGTTACTTACCTCTCAGCGCTTTAGTGCAGAGTTTCTCGCGTATCGGTATTTTTTTTATGAGTTATCATTCCCAGACACACGCGATCGCTAGTCGCCAAGAAGATTTAGAGAGACACCTGTTGGAGTTATCTGTCGTTGACCGCGAGCAGTTGGCAGTTGCCAAACGCTGGCAACAACGCCAAGAAGGTCCTTTGCTGATGATTTTGCTACAGCTTAGTTTTATTGATTTAAATCAGTTTAGTGGCTTACTTGACTGGACAGGACAGGTTTAGTTTAAAGACTATCCGCCGCTTACAGGTGGGATTAGGGCTACTTCATCACCATTTTTGAGAATTGTATTTGATTCCGCAAAACTTAGATTAATTGCATAACGAGTCAGCGATCGCCATTGCTCTAGATTTGGGTGCTGACTGACTAGGCGATCGAATATTTCTGATACCGAAGCACCTGAGTTAAGTTTTACCTGAATTTCATCAGTAGCAAATACTTCTTGAAAAATGGCAAATAATTTGACAGTGATTTGAATATCTTCAGAAATTGATGTGTAAGTCATAATTTTAAAGATAGAGTCGGAGGCGCATCGCGCCCCCGACTCTATTTAGTCTCCTTCTGCGTCTTCATAAGCGGCGATGATGTGATGTACCAATGGATGACGCACTACGTCATTTTTATCAAACAAGTTAAAAGAAACGCCTTCAACGCCCTGAAGAATATTCATCGCGTTAATTAAGCCCGATTTCTGATGGCGGGGCAAATCGATCTGAGTAATGTCGCCTGTTACGACCATGCGCGATTTAAAACCTAGTCTGGTTAAAACCATCTTCATTTGTGTAGCTGTCGTATTTTGCGCTTCATCAACAATGATGAACGAGTTGCTAAGAGTGCGTCCACGCATATAGGCAAGGGGCGCAACTTCGATAATGCCGCGTTCCATTAGCTGCGGGACTTTCTCTGCGCCGATCATTTCATTCATCGCGTCGTAAAGTGGGCGCAGATAGGGATCGATTTTTTGCTGCATGTCTCCAGGCAAGAAGCCAAGATTTTCACCTGCTTCGACCGCAGGACGGGTAAGGATGATCTTCTCAAATTTATTGCTTTGCAATGCACTTACCGCAGCAACGGCAGCGAGATAGGTTTTACCAGTACCCGCAGGGCCCACACCAAATATTAAGTCATTAGTTTCCATCGCTTTCACATATTGCTGCTGGCGATAGGTGCGCGGCTGTATCGAGTCGCCACGTCGATTGCGCGAAATGGTGCGGCGATCGCGCCATTCACCAGAACGATCTTCAACGATCGCGTCACGAGCCGCCCGAATATCTACAGCCGCGATCGACTTTTCCTTTAACCACATCGGCTTAAGGGCATTAATTACCTGCTCAACCGTGCCGATCTGCTCGGTCGTGCCATCAATTAATAGGTCTTGTCCCCGCATTACGATCCGTACACCTGTCATTTCTGCAAGTGTTTTTAGATTTTCCTCGCGTGTCCCTGCCAGACAAATCGCACTACTAGGAGTGGGCAAGCTAAAAATATACGGTTCGTTGAGGGGAGTACCCATTAATTCGTTATCCTCTGATGGTTGTTTAATACTCAAAATTATTTGACAAGATTTTCCGCGCCACTGATGACACGGGCTGACAAAATTTTGTCGCCTAGTCTTAGTTTATCCAAAGTTTCCTTACCATCGGTGACATAACCAAAAACGGTATAGTTACCGTCCAGCAAATTCAAACCTGCGGGAGTTAGGTCTGCCTCGAATAGGTAGATGAAAAACTGCGATGAACCCGCATTAGCATCTTCATTAGGATGTGCCATAGCCACAGTCCCGAAAGCCGCAAAAGGTAACACTGGTAATGCTGTTCCAGTTAAGCCTTGCTCTTCAAAGGTTTTGCCATAGGTGGGAGTTTTTTGATCGGGTAGGCGGACTTCGATAGGGACTGTGCGATATTGGCCAGTAGCAGGATCGATATAGCCATCGATCGCCCCATCAGGATCGCCTGTCTGCAAATAATAATTTTCGTCAGCACGAGTAAAAGTTAGCCCATCGTAAAAGCCTTTTTGCACGAGATCGACAAATT
>JAJAZG010000513.1 GCA_026785865.1 Pseudanabaena sp. CAN_BIN31 | reverse complement strand
TTTGCTTACTTATGGAACCCTGAATAACTCTTCACCCCTGAATATTGAGGGGATACGTATTTAGTCCAGATGGCAAGATGATCGCCTCTGGCAGTTGGGACAATACCGCGATTCTTTGAAACTTAAACTTTGATGACCTCATGGCAAAGGGCTGCGATTGGCTGCGCGATTACCTCACCAATAACCCCAACGCGACCGATGGCGATCGCGCAATGTGCGGCATTGAGGCAAAGAAGAAAGTCTGAATCACAGATTTGACGGATTGTGGGATTACACAGATTTTTGATTTTTCAATCTGTTACATTTTTGTCACATCCAAAAAAATCAGCGAAATCTTTAAATCCGCTTAATCCGTGATTCCGACCTTGTATTGTCCCTGCGTTGTCAGGTTTGGGCGAAGCATTACCAAATAGAGAGAACCTGAAAAATTATAAATTGTGGTGGTAATGCTGCGCCCCTACAGGGTTATTTGTGATTTTGATGTTTTTTATTTTTTTGCGATCTTTTGCGTACAAGAGGGTATTGTGATTGCGTATATGCTATCATTTAGATATGGCGGTTAAAATAGTTATTGATACCAGCGTTTTTGTGAGCGCACTCATAGGTGCGCGAGGAGCTAGTCGAGAACTTGTTCGACGTTGCTTAAACGGTGACTATCAGCCATTAATGGGCAATGCCCTATTCTCAGAATATGAATCCGTCATTCATCGTCAAGAAATTATTGCCAAATGCCCCTTATCAACCGACGAAATTCTCACCTTGCTTGCATCATTCATGAGCGTTAGCCAATGGATACATATCTACTATTTGTGGAGACCAAACTTAAAAGACGAAGCAGACAACCATTTAATCGAACTAGCGATCGCAGGAAATGCCCGAATCCTTGCCACTAAGAACATTAAAGACTTCCAGAACGCAGAATTACTATTTCCAGAGCTATCCATTCTCAAACCAGAAGAAATTATCAGGAGTGACTCATGGCAACCCTAACCATTCGCCTACCAGATGATAAACACCTCAGACTCAAAAAGCTTGCCGAAAGTCAAGGATTGAGCGTCAATAAACTAATCGAAGAACTTTCAACGATCGCTTTAGTAGAATTTGATACCCATACTAGATTTAAGCTCTTAAGCGCCAAAGGCAACCCAACAGAAGGGTTAAAGTTGCTAGATAAACTAGATACTCTGACAAAATAAAATCAACTCTTGGCGTAGTCAGGCTTTGTGATTTTGATTTTTTTTGCGATCGCCCTACCGATGAACACAATGCGATCAATGAAAATAATTGTGGTTCCTTGTTCGTGCTAGATATAATTGACACAACCGCTATCTCAAACCAGCCATGACGATCGCACTTCAACCAGAACCAGAACAATTTATTCAAGCCCAGCTTGCCACAGGACTCTATACCAACACCATTGACGCGATCAGTGAAATCAATTCTTGGCGCAGGATATTCTAATTTCGGTTAAAATTTAAACTAGATGTAAGTATTGGAGCAACTAAACATGATTACCATCGAAACAGCCTTAGAAAAGGCGATCGTCAAAATCAAACAATTGCCGACCGAAGAACAAAAACAAGTAATTCGTTTTGTTGAATTTTTAGAGTTTACAACTGGAAGAATGAGTCTCTCGCTACAGCAGATAGAAAAAACTACAGAACCCAAGGAAATTTCCTTTGCTGAAGCTGCTAAAGATTGGATTGGTTGCCTAGATGGACTACCCCCAGACTTATCCACAAATAAAGCATATATGGAAGGATTTGGACAGTAATTCATGAGAAGAAACATTATTCTGGATACCAGTGTTTTAGTCTCGCTTCTTAGTCGGCAAGATAATCATCATATTTGGGCGAAATCTACTGTAGATACGATCTCCAAGCCATTCTTTACCTGCGAAGCAGTTTTAACCGAAACTTGTTTTCTTCTAAAAAGTCACGACATGGGTCGCAAAGAAGTATTGAGAGCGCTACAGGAAGGATATATCCAAATTCCGTTTCACTTAGAAGATCAAGCCGAAGCGATTGAACTACTCATGCAACGATATCAAAATGTACCAATGTCTCTAGCAGATGCTTGTTTAGTGAGGATGTCAGAAATGTATGAAGACAGTGCCATCTTGACATTAGACAGCTACTTTAAGATCTATCGCAAAAATCGTAACGAGTCGATTCCTGTCATTATGCCAGATCTAAGATCTCAGTTATGACACATTCTATTTACAAGGATTATAGCTAAGTTTAACAGAGTACCCCTGTTAAGGTGACCAACGAACTTGCGAGATCCTAGCGATATGCCTCCTTAAAATTTCACATCGAAAGTCCAAGAAAATAGCTTTTTGAAGGCTGAAACAACCGATCTACGTTCGTTATTTTTGCACCTTAACAGGGGTAGTTTAACAGAGTTACCGCTTCCAGTAATGACAACTCTGCAAAATTATGGAATTTAGATTTTGATGACCTCATCACAAAAGGCTGCGATTGGCTGCGCGACTACCTCACCAATAACCCCAACGCAACCAATGACGATCGCGCAATGTGCGGCATTGAGGCAAAGAAAAAAGTCTGAATCACGGATTTGACGGATTATGGGATTACACAGATTTTTGTTTTTTCAATCTGTTACGTTTTTGTCATATCCCAAAAAATCAGAGAAATCCTTAAATCCGCTTAATCCGTGATTCCGACCTTATATTGTCCCCGCGTTATCAGGTTCGGGCGAAGCATTCCCAAATAGAGAGAATCTGAGGATTTATAAATTGTGGTGGTAATGCTTCGCCCCTACAGCGTTTATGGTATTTGTGGGAGGCTTTGCAGTGCTTTTAAATATTGACACCGTATATGGTGCTATAGTGGTGTCATGGCTATTCAACCTTCCTTTCCCGTAGTCATTGATACCAACGTCGTGTTTGAAGGCTTAACCAAACAAGGCGGCGCTGCTGGATTAGTCATTGACGCTTGGTTAGCAGGATTGCTTGAAGTTTGCATCTCTAACGCCCTTGCCTATGAATACGAAGATGTCTTGTCTCGTAAAATCTCAAAACCTCGCTGGCAAAAACTTCAGCCCATACTTGACAATTTGTTCCATCAGAGCCGATTTACGATTATTTATTACTCTTGGCGACCAACCTCACCAGATGCAGGAGACGATCTCGTAATTGACTGCGCCATGAATGCAGCAGCAACCGTCATCACCTCAAATCTGCGAGACTTTCAAACCGCAAAGAAATCTCTAGGCTTGCAAGTAATGACTCCAACCCAATTAGTTGTCAAACTAGCATCAATAGGAAATGAACCATGAGTAGACTAACACTTCGTTTACCAGATACACTACACCAACAATTAATCCATATAGCAGATAGCGAAGGAGTCTCTCTCAATCAATACATAGTCTATGCCCTAACCCGCCAGTCTTCCACAGCCTACACCGTTCAGCCAACATCAACCGAAGATAGAAATCAACAGAATCAGGACTTCGCAAATTTACTACAAAAACTGAGCGAAGGCTCATCTACTGAAATAGAAACAGTCTTAGCCGATCGCGAAATCGTTGCTCCAGAGAAAGAATTAACGCCCGAAATTATTGCTCGGTTTAAGCGCCGAATATTATGATTATGCTTGGCTACTCATCGATCGCCCTACCAACAAACACAACGCGATCAAGGATTAGCGATTGACGTGCGGCATTGAGGCAAGGAAAAAGTCTGAATCACGGATTTGACGGATTATGGGATTACACAGATTTTTGATTTTTCAATCTGTTACATTTTTGTCACATCCCAAAAAAAAATCAGCGAAATCCTTAAATCCGCTTAATCCGTGATTCAGACTTTGTATTGTCCCTGCGTTGTCAGGCTTGGGCGAAGCATTCCCAAATTGAGCGCATCTGAAAATTTATAAATTGTCGTGGGAATGCTTCGCCCCTACAGGATTGTTTATGATTTTGACGTACCAGTAATCATGCCCGTACAATTATAAAAACAACATCAAAAAAATCAGTGAAATCCTAAAATTAGTTTAACCCGTGATTCTGACCTTATTTTCTACAAAATAATCAACCATGCCCCAACTCATCCCCACCGAACTCGAAGACGGCAGCATTATTTATTTTCAAGTCGAAGAAACTGCGGCAACTCCCACCTCGGTAACTCGTGGCTTTCCCTTCGATCCTAACGCCCAAGCCGCAGCCAAAGAACGCGCAGTCCAGAACTTTCAAGCAATGCAAAACCTTGTCCGTGCCTACACCGTTAGCACCCTCAACGCCTTTCGCAATTTAGGAAGTGCTGAAGTCAGTGAAGTCACCCTAGAATTTGGCGTGAGCCTCGATGCCAAAGCAGGCGTACCCTTCATCGCCTCAGGTGGCGCAAGCTCCAATCTGAAGATCACGGTTAAATGTGCATTTCCCAAAAAAGCAGAATCGTAGAGGCAAACAAAATCTCAGCGATCGCATACACTAGTAACAAATCTTTACGCTAGCTAAAACATAAATCGCGATCAAATGCCAGACCATACCCACATCCACGTCAGGGGTGCTAGACAGCACAATCTTAAGAATGTCGATCTTACGATTCCACGCGATCGCCTGATCGTGTTTACAGGTGTGTCTGGCTCTGGCAAATCATCGCTAGCCTTTGACACGATTTTTGCCGAAGGTCAGCGTCGCTATGTTGAGTCGCTGAGTGCCTATGCGCGGCAGTTTTTAGGTCAAGTCGATAAGCCCGATGTGGACTACATTGAGGGATTGAGTCCTGCGATTTCGATAGACCAAAAATCAACTTCCCATAATCCGCGATCAACAGTCGGCACTGTCACCGAAATTTATGATTATTTGCGCTTACTGTTTGGTCGCGCAGGTTCGCCGCACTGCCCGATCTGCGATCGCAATATTGCACCTCAAACAATTGATCGCATGGTCGATGCGATTATGGAATTAGGCGATCGCACTCGTTTTCAGTTACTCGCGCCCGTGATTCGTGGCAAAAAGGGAACCCATAAAAAATTATTGTCTAGCTTGGCTTCAGAAGGGTTTGCGCGAGTTCGAGTTGATGGAGAAGTTAGAGAACTCAGCGACAATATTGAACTAGACAAGAACAAACTCCATGATATAGAGATAGTAGTTGATCGCCTAATTCGCAAAGATGATATTCAAGAACGCCTGACCGATTCTTTGGCTACTTGCTTGAAAAGGGCTGAAGGAATTGCGATGGTTGAGATTTTGTCCTCAGACCCCAAAGAAACTGAGAAAGTGAGTAATCTACTCACTTTCTCAGAAAACTTTGCTTGCCCCGAACATGGCGCAGTCATGGAAGAACTATCGCCGCGTATGTTCTCGTTTAACTCTCCCTATGGCGCTTGTCCTACTTGTCATGGATTAGGAAGTATCAAAACTTTTAATCCAGAATTGTTAGTTCCCGATCCTTCTTTGCCAGTTTATGCGGCGATCGCGCCTTGGGCGGATAAAACTCATACCTATTACATTTCCCTCTTATCAAGTGTTGGTGAATATGCAGGTTTCGAGATTACGACAGCTTGGGAAAAGCTCACCCAGTCACAGATTGACATTATTTTCTATGGCACAACTGAGAAAATTTTAATCAAACCTGATTCGCTCTATCGCGATCGCAGTGAGGGATATTACAAACGCTATGAAGGGGCGATCGCTATCCTCGAACAGCAATATAAAGAGGCAGGGGAATCGCAAAAGCAGAAACTAGAGAGCTATCTAATTGAGCAAGATTGTTCAACCTGTGCAGGAAAGCGTCTAAAGCCTGAATCTCTTGCCGTTCGCATTGGTGGTTATAATATTATCGAATTTGTTTCCGTTCCCATTGGCACTTGTCGCGATCGCCTCAAAAATCTCGATCTCGATTATCGGACAAGGCAAATCGGCGATCGGGTATTGCAAGAAATCGGAGCGAGGCTGCAATTCCTGCTTGATGTCGGTCTAGACTATCTCACCCTCGATCGCTCTACCATGTCACTCTCTGGCGGCGAAGCCCAACGTATTCGCCTTGCTACCCAGATCGGTTCTGGTTTAACAGGAGTTCTCTATGTGCTAGATGAACCGAGCATCGGTTTGCATCAACGCGATAATTCTCGATTGCTTGCCACATTAACCAAACTTCGCGATCTTGGCAATACTCTGATCGTAGTCGAGCATGATGAAGAAACTATTCGCGCCGCTGATTATCTCGTAG
>JAJAZG010000512.1 GCA_026785865.1 Pseudanabaena sp. CAN_BIN31 | reverse complement strand
TGACGACTCCATTTTGGGCGATCGCCATGATTGCAACTGGTTCGCTATCAATCGCTTTCTCAGATGCGATTACCGATGCCCTGATTGTCCAACGCGCTCGCCTAGAACCAGAAGGAGATGCAGGCTCATTACAGTCCTTTAGTTGGATTGCCTCCTCGGTGGGGGCGATCATGTCTGCTTATTTGAGCGGCTACTTATTAGAGCATTTCGGCGCAAGATTGGTTTTTGAGATTACGGCGGTTTTGCCACTTTTAGTTGGTATCGCTGCTTTTGCGATCGCCGATCCGCCCATGTCCACAATTTTTATTGTTGCCCCCGATCCTGCAAATAATGCAGATACTGGTTTGCCATCTACGAAACCAGCAAACTTATCCCGAAATTCACAGAGATGGATGGCATTAAAGCTCAATCTGAGCCAATTACGCCAAGCTTTTACGAATAAAGCGATTTGGCTACCTGCGGCTTTCTTGTTTTGTTGGCAAGCCACACCGAGCGCAGATACGGCTTTCTTTTACTTCACGACCAATGAATTAAAATTTAATCCCGAATTTCTCGGTACAATTCGATTTTTTGCAAGTTGGGCAGGACTGTTTGGCATATGGCTATTTCAACGCTATTTTAAGGGTGTACCGACCCGCAAAATCTTCTTCTGGACGACAATTATTTCGACCTTGCTGGGACTTTCCAGCTTGCTGCTAGTTACCCACGCCAACCGAGCGCTAGGTATTGACGATCGCTGGTTTAGTCTTGGTGATAGCCTGATTTTGACGATCGCGGGTAGGATTGCCTTTATGCCCGTTTTGATCTTAGCGGCGCGGCTTTGCCCTGAAGGGATTGAGGCGACATTATTTGCGCTGTTGATGTCGGTGATCAATATATCGGCGCTATGTTCGTTCCAACTAGGCGCGGGTTTGACTTATCTTCTGGGCGTGACCGAATCTAATTTTGATAACCTGTGGCTATTGGTTTTAATTGCCAATGTCACCAGTCTTTTGCCACTGCCACTTTTAAAATGGCTACCCGACGAGCAAAATGGCAACAAAGACGAGTTAGTTCCAGAACCTGTTCTAAGCGAATCAAAAAGCGAATCACAAGCAGTTATTTGATGAATTTTGCATCAAGGGGAGGGCGATTGGCTTGATTGGAGCCTTGAGCTTTCATGTTTGGGCGATCGCCATAGGGAACAGTATCAGGATCGTCATATACCTCCTCATCTTCATCGTCTTCATACTCCTCGTCAGAAATATCATCATCGACAAATGTTTCTTTAGCCTGAAATTTTTCGGCTTTCACCTGTTCTTGAGGATCTTTATCAGATCCCGCCGCAGTTAAGGCTCGACGGACTAACTGATTATGTCGCCAAGAGGCGATCGCATTAATCAGAAACGCCAAAATCCCACCACCTACAAAAGCAGCCAACATTGCTACACTCAACGGAATTGCGATCGTCTTTTGACCTAAAAAGAAAATCTGTACCGCAGGCTGTAAATTTTGAACAACGATCGCCGCAAGGATGGTGATACTAAATCCTAAGATTATAAATTGCGCGATCGCACTTGAAGATCTCTTATTAGTAGGCTTTGGCGTTTTTGAAAATCGCGATTGCGTCATAGCTCCATATCTCCTGTAACAATATTAGAAGGCATCCTGCCCTGCCAACGCTGGATTAAATCTGCCTCAATATCCAGTTGATCTAGCGCCCTTGCAACCACAAAATCCACCAAATCTTCAATCGACTGCGGGTTGTGATACCAAGCAGGAATCGCAGGGACAATCCTTGCACCTGCTTCGGCTAAGGTGGTGAGATTGCGAAGATGGATCAAGCTAAAAGGAGTTTCGCGAGGGACAATTACCAATCGGCGACCTTCCTTAATATGTACATCGGCGGCGCGTTCTAATAAATCTGAACTTAAGCCATGAGCAATTTTGGCAACCGTTGCCATACTGCAAGGAATCACCAACATGCCCAAAGTCCGAAATGAACCACTAGCGATCGTTGCGCCCACATCCGCCCATTGATGACAAATTAATTTGCCATCTACAGTTTCACTTTGATCGCGCCAAAACTGTTCTTGCGATCGCAAATTACTGGGCATCGCCACATTATTTTCTGATTGCCAAACCATCATCGCCGCCTTGGAAGCAACTAGATCGACATTGTAATTATTATTTAATAAAAATTTGAGCGATCGCACTGCATAAATCATGCCTGATGCCCCAGAAACCCCTAACACAATCGCTTTTTTATTTTGCATTAAATCTCTAATTCAGCCTTTAATTCAGTATTTAATTTGCCACACGATCTCAATCATATCGCTAAGTAGATTGGTGTGATAAAAGCCAAAAAGCTGTGGCGATCGCCACAGCTTTTTGGCTTTTAAGTTTTCTGCTAAGCTTAAAGTATTGGCAAGTGCCATATGTAGCCCAAAGCTTTTTAAAATATGTCTGACAATTGGATTGAAAATCTCAAATATGACGAGAAAGGATTAATTCCTGCGATCGCCCAAGATTATGAAGATGGCGAAATTTTGATGATGGCGTGGATGAATCGGCAAGCATTGGCATTAACAGTATCAACTGGTGAAGTTCATTATTGGAGCCGATCGCGTCAGGAGTTATGGCACAAAGGCGCAACTTCTGGGCATATTCAGAAAGTCAAAAAACTATATTACGACTGCGATCGCGATGTTATTTTGGTCAAAATCGAGCAAATTGGGGCGATCGCCTGTCACACAGGCGCGAGAAGTTGTTTTTTTACAGAAGTACCTCTAGACTTTGCACTGTAATATAGCTGTGGGGCGGCGGCGGCGGGGGGCGCCCCCGCATTTTTTTTTTTTTTTTTTT
>JAJAZG010000511.1 GCA_026785865.1 Pseudanabaena sp. CAN_BIN31 | reverse complement strand
CGTGCGCTACAGCTTTTTGGTTTCTTAGACTTACCTATTTTCGAGACACAGAGCGATGATCGCGCAAATACCAGCGCCAAGGAATATCTGCTCCTTGCGTAATTCCAATTCTCGTAGTTTGGCAAATTGACTCAGCGAAATCAGCCGATCGCGCTTCTAGCCATAGATTAAAATCTGGATGCAAGTTTATGCCATCAAGTTGGCGATCAATTTTCAATAAGCGGCAAAGCTTACCAGGTCCCGCCCCTGCTCGATGGGGTTTGTCTTTGGGATTGCTCCAACTTGGCAGGCGATCGCATTCGATCGCGCGAATTAATACCGCACTACAAAAATCTTCGCGATCGGTCACGATGTTAACGCAGTGATAAATCCCATAAATCAAATAAACATAAGCCGTACAAGGTTTTCCGAAAATTGCCCCATTGCGCTCAGTCCTGCGACGATAGCCATGACAAGCAGGATCGTTTGCGTCATAGGCTTCAGTTTCCACAATCACGCCCCGATATTCGATGCCATCAATACGTCTGACCAAAGTACATCCCAATAAATCAGGGGCAACTTCTGCGGCGGGGCGTTCAAAAAAAGATTTTTCTAGATAATTAGGATCAGGTGAGCTTTGCTCGCCTGATCCTATATAGGACAATTTACCCAACTGCTGACTCCATCAAGCCAAAATTCTTTTTTCCAGATCGGGGCATCAGTTTTTAAGCTATCGATCGCATAGCGACAAGCCTCAAATGCTTCCGCCCGATGTGGCGAACCAATAGCGACTAAAACGCTAATTTCGCCAATTCTGAGTTTGCCAAGCCGATGATGAATGACCACCTCGGTAATATCTGGAAATTTGTCATGGCAGCGATCGCTAATCTCTTGAAAAACTTGCAAAGCCATTAGCTCATAGGCTTGATAGTCCAAATAATCGACTGCTCGCCCCCCAGTCTGATTGCGTACCATCCCGCTCATGATTACCACTGCCCCATTACCAGCATTATCAGCGATCGCATAGGCAGCCGCGACATCCAAAACATTATTAGTTAGTCGAAAATTATTAGTCATAGCTCCTACAGTCAATAAAGGCAGCACTAAGTGCTGCCTTTATTGATTAATCTTCGTGTTCTTCAAATTGATCGACCAATTGTTTATTAGGTGGCCCAAACGCCACATATATCGCGTAAGCCGTTAAGCAGACTATACATACGGCAACAGTCACCGCGATCGAAGTTGCATTTTCCATGAATTGAACCAATGATTTAAGTTATTCTTAATTGCAATTATACTATTTTGTAACAATTCTTTTAAGAAGACAAAATTATGTCACAACGTACTTGGCTCGGCGATATTCTCAGACCCCTGAACGCAGAATACGGAAAAGTGTCTCGCGGCTGGGGAACCACACCAATCATGGCGGTATTCATGGGTTTATTTCTGGTATTTCTGGTAATTATCCTCCAGTTGTATAACTCCTCCTTGCTACTTGATGGTGTCAACCTCAATTGGGGCGGCTAGTTTCTAGCTACCCTAAGCAAACATTAAAGGCACGCTCTGCGTGCCTTTAATGTATTACAGCAAATTGCGAACAAGCGAACCATAGCTTTTACAAGAAAGCTGGGCTTGGTTTCATCGCAAAGCGCTGTAAACCAATTAACTAATAGTTTCTCTGTCTACAAATTAAGGTTAATCTTTATGAATATTTTTGGTATTGGCTTGCCCGAAATGATTCTGATCATGCTCGTGGCACTGTTGATCTTTGGACCCAAGAAGTTACCAGAAATCGGGCGTAGCATGGGTAAAGCGATTAAAGGCTTTCAAGATGCCTCCCGCGAATTTGAATCAGAGTTCAAGCGCGAAGCCGATCGCCTAGAGCAAACTCAAGTAACCTCAACCAAAACTTCTGAGGAAGTCGAAGCGCCTGCGGTTGCTGCACCGATCGCTGAAGTCCCATCAGAAATCAAGGAAGTCGTGACTACTGCGGATGTTTGAGACTCAATCTATTTCCCTAATTGTGGGGCTTGGCAACCCTGGTGCGGAATATGAGCGCACTCGTCATAATATTGGTTTTATGGCGATTGATCGCTTAGCTACATCTTGGAGTATCTCCCTTGGCAAAGAAAAGCGATTTTATGGCATTTTTGGTGAAGGCAGGCGATCGAGTCGATTAGCCAGTAGCGGCAAGATTCGTTTGCTCAAGCCTACTACCTACATGAATGTCTCAGGTCAATCTGTGCGAGCCTGTGCCGATTGGTTTAAAGGTAATCCCGAAAATATTTTGGTAATTTATGACGACATGGATCTGCCCCTTGGCAAATTGCGATTGCGTCCCTCAGGCTCAGCAGGTGGACACAATGGCATGAAATCCATAATTTCGCACCTCGGTACACAAAACTTTCCGCGTCTTCGTCTTGGCATTGGGCGCGGCGGTAAAGCTGATAGTGCGGATAACAATACGGCGATCGCCTCCAAAGCCAATCAAAATGTCACTAACCACGTTCTAGGTGGATTTTCGGCTACAGAAAATAAAGTCTTGCCTGAAATTCTTAATCTCGCCGAATCTACGGTGACAAGCATCTTAGCGGATGGGTTAGAAAAAGCAATGAGCTTACACAATAGTCGTAGTATTGATTTTTAATACAGTTGATTTTCAATCGTAGTGAGAGGAGAACGTTTATGAAAGCCATGATTTTGGCTGCGGGTAAAGGTACTAGAATCCGCCCAATCACGAATGTCATGCCTAAGCCCATGATCCCGATCATGCAAAAGCCTGTGATGGAGTTTTTGGTCGAGTTGCTAAGACAACATGGCTTTGATCGGATCATGGTTAACGTTAGCCACTTGTCAGAAGAGATCGAAAACTATTTTCGGGATGGTCAAAAATTTGGCGTAGAGATGGCATATTCCTTTGAAGGAACCATTGTGGACGGCAAATTACAAGGTAGTGCGCTTGGTTCGGCTGGTGGTCTCAAAAAAATCCAAGATTTCTCCCCATTTTTTGACGATACATTTGTCGTTCTTTGTGGTGATGCTTTGATCGATCTCGATCTCACCTACGCCGTAAATTGGCATCGACAAAAAAAATCTCTAGCTACGATTATCACTAAAACTGTTCCGAGAGATCAGGTATCTAGCTATGGAGTCGTAGTTACGGACTCCGACGGCAGAATTAAACAATTTCAGGAAAAGCCAAGTATTGAAGATGCTCTGAGCAATACGATTAATACGGGTATTTATATCTTCGAGCCAGAAATTCTTGACTACGTACCTTCAGGAATAGAATTTGATATTGGTAGTGATTTATTTCCCAAATTAGTAGCGGCTAATTTACCTTTCCATGCCATTCCCATGGACTTTCAGTGGGTAGATATCGGCAAAGTCCCTGACTACTGGCAAGCCATTCAAGATGTACTGGCTGGCAAGATTAAAAATGTTAATATTCCTGGTCATGAAGTCAAGCCAGGCATTTATACAGGCTTAAATGTTTCCGTAAATTGGGACAAGGTTGATATTCGTGGACCTGTTTATATTGGTGGCATGACTCAAATTGAGGATGGCGCGACTATTATTGGTCCAACTATGATTGGTCCCAATTGTCATATTTGCAGTGGCACTGTGGTTGAACGCAGTGTAATCTTCGAGTATTCGCGTCTGTCTGATGTGCGGTTAGTCGATAAATTAGTATTTGGTCGCTATTGCGTTGACAAGACTGGCGCAACTATTGATTTGCAAGCAGCAGCACTAGATTGGCTAATTACCGATGCCAGACATCAACAACATTCCCATTCTCCTTTAGAATTTTCTAAAGTTCTGGCATAAAAGCAGGGCGGCGCATTGCGCCGACCTGCTTTTCTACCTACCTCGAACTCGCATAAACTGATCGATGCCTCTAGCGATCGCATCTGCCATCTGCTTTTGATAATTAGGATTGCTAAGATTGCTCGCCTCAGTCGGACTAGTCACAAAGCCAGTCTCAACTAAAATTGCAGGCATCGAAGTTTGGGTTACTAGGTAAAAACCTGCGGCTTTGACCCCGCGATTATTGGCACCTGTCGCCGATATGATCTGTGACTGGACGTAGCTAGCTAATTCTCTCCCCACTGTCGAATTGCGGGCATGAAAGGTCTCTACCCCATTAACACTACTATTGCGAGAATCCAAAGAGTTGGCATGAATGCTCACAAACACATCGGCGTTGACTCTCTGGGCAAGAGCCACACGAGGCTCCAAATCAAATTCCACATCGTTAGTACGGGTGTAATAAACGGTGTAACCCAGACCTTGCAGCGCTTGTCCTAGTTTGAGACTCATTTGCAAAACGACATCTTTTTCCTGAATCCCATTAGCAATAGCACCTGGATCTCTACCGCCATGACCAGCATCGACAAATATTACTCCTCGGCGGCGATCGCCTATATTTTGAGGGTTTTGTATAACTGGATTACTGTTAGGTAGAGGAGTTTGGTTGTTAGGAGAAACACTATTTAATGAAATTTGAAGTTGAATTTGTTGATTAGTCATCCGTTGAGTTTCACGCACTTGCCAACCTGCGGTCGTTTTGATCCCAATCTCCACAGAGTTACCCACCTGTGACAGGCGAATTCTTTCAATAGGACTATTTGCGGCAAGACTAGGGCGCTGTAAAGTTGCTGAAATCTTGGCATTAGCAACTATCAAGCTATAGGTTCCAGAGGCAGAATCAAAACTGGTTTGATAGTTCACTGGTTGGTTAGCGGTGATGACTAATTGCCCTGTACTGCTAAAACTTAATCTTTCGATTACCGTAGGAGTAGAAAATATTGGTCTGGGAGAACTGATTGGTCGAGGTAGTGGCAAACTAGGATTGATCGGTATCGCTTGAGCCGTTTGGTTAGATGGCGTGAGTAATAAGGTCTTAGTAGCGGCGATATACTGACTTTGCCATGCAGCGTTGCTATTAGGATTGCTGCTATCGAGATCGAAAACTAATCTGGCGATCGCAGGACTATACTGAGCCACTCTAACTTGCTTAATACCGAGACGATTCATCGGTACAGTTGCTTGATGTAATTCTTGAACCAAACTAGTATTTTGCAGATCGACAATCAAGCGATCGGGGTTATTCTCCCGTTGAATCCGAATTTGAGGATTGGCATTGACTGATAACATCAAGCCGTTAGTAGTTGGGCGAATACTGTTTAGCCGTAATGCACTGGATAGATTAAATGCATTATTATTGTTATTAATATCATTGATTAACTGTGCTTGCACCTGTTCTAATAAAGGGCTGACATAGCCAGTAGCTACAGTCATCAAAATTCCAACCGCTAGTTGTCGATATCGCAAAGTATTTCTCCCATAGATATAAAAAGTCCGAAAGTTGAGCTATCGAACAGCTAGATTTTTGATTCTTATAGAAATCTTCTCACCATCTATCGTCGGTAAGATTTTAAGAATTGATCGACTCCTTTAGCAATCGCCTCAGCCATGCGCTCTTGATAAGCAGTATTAACCAATTTTGAAGCTTCTGCTGGATTCGTAATAAATCCTGTTTCCACCAGAATTGCAGGCATCGAAGTTTTGACAATCACATGGAACCTAGCTGACCTCACACCACGGTCATTTGCACCCGTACTAGCAATAATTTGCTGATGTACTAATTCTGCAAGATTCTT